>SUWS01000103.1 GCA_015061365.1 Lentimicrobiaceae bacterium
GAGTTACGACATTAAAGAAGATAGATGTAGCGCACGGAACTGTGAGTAACTCTGCCGTTTTAGGAGGATTTCCTTTCGTTGAGAAATTGAAAATATATAATGGCAAAGCATATTTTCTATATGCCAATGATTATACAAATAACAAAAGATTATATGAAGTAGCGATAGAATAGCAATGAGCCTTGAGCCTTGAGCCTCGAGCTTTGAGCTTTGAGCAATCAGAATGGCTCACAGCTCATAGCTCATGGCTCACAGCAAAAAAATAAAACATTATGAAAAAACTACTACTAACCATAACGCTTCTCCTCTGCGGAATAATAACTTTCGCTCAGGATAATAATTACTCTGTCGTTAAAGGAAACGTCGGGGAAAAGAATGTAAACATCTCAATTATCAATACCAATTTCGGCGTGAGTTCTGACGATAATGGAGATTTTATTATGGCGTTGCCGAGAACGGACAAACAAGTAGGCTTGCTGTTTACTTGCATTGGTTATCAAGACACTCTGGTAAGCGTAACTCCAAATCGCGATACGATAGAGATTAATTTCAAGATGAAAGAAACTTTCTATATGCTCGAAGCTGTTGGCGTGAGTGCCGATAAGATAATAGTGAAAAGTGACCCTAAGTACGTGATGTTCGACTTCGAGATTTTTGACGACAAGGTTTTTGTTCTTCAGAGAAAAGGAAACAGTGTAAAAGAATGCCGTTTGTTAGTTCAGGATTTGTGGCTCGACCCAATAGATACTATTAGTATTCCTAATCATATAAAACCGGAAGAAATCATTGTCGATTGCACGGAAAGTTGTCAGTTGATAGGAGCAGATTCTGTTTATCAAGTGGTGAAAATGAATTCTTCATACGAGCTTATGTTTCCTGCGGAGAAAGAACGTTATAATAAGGTGTTGAAAGATATAATTTTCTTCACGGATAAATACATTTATTTCAACGAGTTACAGATGGATGGTTATTATTCTAAATTTTTCAGGATAGGAAAAGAATCTAAAGAAAAGGAGATGATGTTCGTTTGTGATGATACGAAATCTTATCGTAATATTAAAGAAGAGAAACAATGGCATATAAATTATCTGGAACAACTTCCTCAATTTTTTGGAGCGTTCCCGAGTGCTGAAGATTGGGAAACCTTTGTTAAGGTAGCATGGTTTCATACCAAAGATAATCATCTTGATGTAATTGACAGCAAATTATATTATTTCGATCATTTTAACGGCAAGATTCTTACATACGATGAAGGTATGAATCTTCTCAATGAATGTGAAATTACTTATCCGACTGAAGAAGATTTCTGGCAACATAAGGTTTATAAAGACAAAGCATTCGGAAAATTCTATACGATATTTGGTTCTGTTGTAAATGAAATTGATGTCACGACGGGAAAGACGAGTTCGGTAGCAAATGCAGACCAGTGGATGACAGAAAAGATAATCATTTACAAAGGAAGTCTTTATGCCGTCACCAAGAAAAGAAACGCTTTGAATGTATTCGAGTCATATATTGAAAGGATTGAGCTATAGCAATGAGCAATGAGCCTCGAGCTTTGAGCAATCAGAATGGCTCACAGCTCATAGCTCATGGCTCACAGCAAAAAAATAACACATTATGAAAAAACTACTACTAACCATAACGCTTCTCCTCTACGGAATAATAACTTTCGCTCAGGACAATAATTACTCTGTCGTTAAAGGAAACGTCGCTGAAAAGAATGTAAACATCTCTATCATCAACACCAATTTCGGCGTGAGTTCAGACGATAACGGAGATTTTATTATGGCGTTGCCGAGAGCTGACAAACAAGTCGGTTTGTTGTTTTCGTGTATCGGTTATGAGGATACTTTGGTAAGTATTGTCCCTAATCGAGATACGATAAGTCTTAACTTCAAGATGAAAGAAACATCGTATATGCTTGAAGCAGTCGGAGTGATTGCAGAAAGAGTTGCAAAATATGAAGATGAGAAATATGTAATGATAGATTTTGAAATTGCCGATGACAGATTTTATGTTCTTCAAAGAAAAGAAAGAACGACAAAAGATTTCAGAGTGCTTGTGACTGATATGTTTTTTGAACCATACGACACAGTACCTTTGCTCGAAAGAATAAAACCGACCAATCTTTACTTTGATGTTGTTACTCAGCAATGCCAGATTGTAGGACAAGATTCTGTTTATATTGTCTTTGAACAAAATGGCAAGACTTTTTACGGCTATCCTGTTGAGACAGATTATTATATGAGAGTGATGAAGGTTTATAATTTTACGACAGATGACTACGTCTATTATCAAAAGAAAAAGTCAAAAGGATATGCTATTGAGTTTTATCGGGCAAATGTGAATACTGGAGAAAACAATAAGATTTTTTCGAGTGATGATTCATACAAACTTAGAGAGATAAAGAAGGAGAGGGAGTTTCATAGAAAGAATAGGATTAAGGTTATTGTCGGGAAAGATGAGGTAATGGAATTAGGTCCTAAGCCGAACGAATGGGAGAATTTCATATCAAAGGCGTGGTATCAGTCGAAGAATGCGTATCTTGGTCATGTTGGCGACACCTTATATTATTTTAATCATCTTGATGGAAGAATTGAAACATACGATGAGGAATTGAATCTGATACGCTATTGTGATATTACGTATCCGATGAAAGAAAACTTCTGGCGGCATACTATTTATCAGGACAGAGCGTGGGGAACTTTTTATACGTTTTTCGGAACAACACTTAACGAGATTGACGTGATAAATGGCAAAACAACATCAAAAGTCAATGCGAATAGTATGTTGAGCAGGAAGATGATTATTTATAAAGGATATTTGTATCAGTTGAAAAGGAAAAGAGATACTAGTAATACAGAAAACTCCTATATTGAGAGAATTAGATTGTAAGTATTTATATAATTAAAAGTAACATATATCATGTTTAAATCATTTCCATTCTTTCATCAGTATGATGCTATGGATTGCGGACCAACGTGCTTGAACATGATAGCCCAATACCATGGCAGGACCTTTTCTCTTGAAAAGTTGAGAGAGTTGTGCCGTATAAGCAAAGAAGGTGTGAGTATGCAGGGTATAAGTATGGCTGCTGAAAGTCTTGGCTTTAAAACATTAGGAGTACATATCAAATTCCATCAATTGAAAGATGAGGTGCCAATGCCTTGTATAGTGCATTGGAAACAAAATCATTTTGTGGTAGTTTACAGAATAAAACGTGGTAAGGTATATGTGGCAGATCGTCTGTCGTTGTTTGGCAGGCGTTCCGTTTCACCACACACCTGCTTTGTGTTCTTGCGTCCTTACAGGACTGCTTGTAAGTGATTAGAATAAGGTCAATTGATTATCTTGATAAGATTCAACTCTGATTGAAGATTTCTTCGGAAAGAAACAATATGCCGCTAATGCTGCGATGGTGTTGACGATGAAGTTCGAATCCAAAGAACCGACCCATAGAGCATTGTCCTCTCATGGCGATTCCTTTGAAGACCTTGTGACAATGGATGCGTTGGTTACGACATACTCTCAACGGAACATTATGAGAATTGTTATCATTTCGGCATCGGAAAGACGACTCGGTTTGTTTCTATGCCTCTTTGTGTCAATAATAGAATGTTTTTTAACTGTTTCATTAAAAAATTTGCAGAAGTCGTCTGCCATATAGAAAATTTCAATAACTTTGTTATCGGATAACATAAGGTTTTGTTCTTTTTGTTAGCACTTTAAAGATACAAAAAATATCGTTATGTTATTCATTTTTAGTAAATTATTTTATATCGAACTCACGTTACAATTAGTAATTTTTAGGTTGTAACTCTTCATACTAAAAGCTATTGACTGTTGTCCGTTGACTGTTGACCAAAAAAATAATACATTATGAAAAAACTATTTTTAATATCCTCTCTCCTTTTCCTCTGCGGAATAATAACTTTCGCTCAGGAAAATAATTACTCTGTCGTTAAAGGAAACGTCGCTGAAAAGAATGTAAACATCTCTATCATCAACACCAATTTTGGCGTGAGTTCTGACGATAATGGAGATTTTATTATGGCGCTACCTAAAACGGACAAACAAGTAGGTTTGCTGTTTACTTGCATTGGTTATCAAGACACTTTGGTAAGCGTAACTCCAAATCACGATACGATAGAGATTAATTTCAAGATGAAAGAAACTTTCTATATGCTCGAAGCTGTCGGCGTGAGTGCGGATAAGATAATAGTGAAAAGTGACCCTAAGTACGTGATGTTCGACTTCGAGATTTTTGACGATAAGGTTTTCGTTCTTCAGAGAAAAGGTAACTCCTTGAAAGAATGCAGGATTTTAGTTCAAGATTTATGGCTCGATGCTGTTGATACGATTAATGTTCCGAAGCATATTGAGCCGACAAAATTGTTTTTAGATTGTTTGG
>SUWS01000039.1 GCA_015061365.1 Lentimicrobiaceae bacterium
AACTGTTCCCATACTTTTTCCCTTCTTTCTCGAACTATTTTTATATTTGCAAAGTTATTTTTTTTATTTATTTTTGTGACTGCAAATATACGAGAGACGTGACACATTACACCTTTGAAAATAAACACGGTGTAGTTGGTGCGTCAGACAAATTAACAATTGACAATTGACAATTAACAGTTTACAATTGACGTAGAGACGTGACACATTACATCTTTGAAAATAAACACGATGTAATTGGTGCGTCTCAATCGAATTGACAATTATGAGTTATGCATTATGAATTATGCATTAATTATTATCTTCTGAATAATATATCATGTCTGCACGTTGGATCTCCTAACGTTTCAGTCTTTTTGTCAACTCCGTAGAAAACAAGAAGTTGTTCAATTCCTTATTGTCGGTTTGTAATATTGACTTGTTGTTGCCGCTCCACCATAACTTGCCGTTATACAGGAAGTTTATCGTCTGACCTATCTTTAACACCGAGTTAATGTCGTGAGTGTTTATTATAGTTGTGATGTCGAATTCCTGAGTTATCTCGCTGATAAGTTCGTCGATGAGTTCAGCTGTAAGCGGATCGAGACCGGAGTTAGGTTCGTCGCAGAAAAGATATTTGGGACTGTTGGAGATCGCACGTGCTATTGCCACACGTTTCATCATTCCGCCACTCAGCTCCGAAGGCATCATATCGTTTATTCCGTTGAGGTTGACTCTGTTGAGACAGAAGTTCACACGTTCTAACTTTTCCTCATACGAGAGGTCGGTGAACATATTGAGAGGAAACATCACGTTCTGCTCGACATTCATCGAATCGAAGAGAGCACCTCCTTGAAAGAGTACGCCCATCTCTTTGCGGATGTCGCTCTTGAATTTCTCCTTGGTATTGGAAAACTGACGGTCATCGAAAGTCACACTACCGTTGTCAGGCTCGAACAACCCAATGCATATCTTCATCAAGACAGTCTTACCCGAACCGCTCTGACCTATGATGAGATTAGTCTTACCTCTTTCAAAAGTAGCGTTTATGTCGTTCAGGACAACATTGTCGCCGAATGCCTTAGTTATGTTTTCTACCTTTATCATGTCAGGAGCATTTGTGTTAAGATTAAATCGAAAATTATGATGGCGATACTGCTTATCACGACGGCTTGCGTACTGGCTTTGCCAACTTCGACGGAACCGCCTTTAACCTCATAGCCGATATAACTTGATATTGAAGTTATCAAGAAAGCAAAGACTACGGTCTTTATCATTGCGAAAGTGACGGAATAAGGCTCAAACCAAGCTCTTAGTCCTACCACATAGTTTGACGGCGTGATGACTCCGGTGAATACGCATGCGAGCCATCCACCTAATATTCCTATCACGATGCTGAAAATTATAAGGACGGGAATGAACAAAAGACACGAGATGATTTTAGGCAGGATGAGATAGTTGGCAGGATTGATACCCATCACCTTGAGAGCGTCTATCTGTTGGGTCACGCGCATCGTGCCGAGTTCGGAAGCGATCTGGGATCCTAATTTCCCGGCAAGGATTAGACTGATCATCGTCGGCGAGAATTCCAAGACGATCATCTGACGGGCAGAAAAGCCGATAAGTTTCTCTGGCAAAAGAGGATTGTCGGTATTATACGCCACCAATATTGTTGCGACAGCTCCAACAAAAACCGACAAAATCAAAACGATGCCAATTGACGTGAATCCTAAGTTATAAAATTCATGAAGCAGACGTTTCCTGAAAATCAATGATTTGTCTGGCTTACGAAACACCTGCGACATCAATATCAAATAGTCACCTAATTTCCTTAACATGGTATTTTTTTAAATGCGTAAAATTACGTTTTTTTTGTTTATGAAAACATGATCATATAAATTTACATTTAATAATTTTATTATATTTGCGGAGAAATTTCATACAATGCATCCCAACAATAAATCGTCGAAAATAAGATATGCGGGTTCGTATTTCATCTCGCTGACAAGCATGGTTTTAGTGCTTCTTGTATTGGGTATGTATGCAGTCACCGTAGTCTTTGCCGATAGTATGTTAGATTACGTGAAGGAAAATATCGGCTTTGAAGTGGTAATGAAAAACAACGCTAAGGAAGCCGACATCAACAAACTGAAAAACGAAATAAGCAAGAAAGACTACGTCAAGTCGGTCGAATATATCAGCAAAGAAGATGCAACTAACCGTATGAAAGAAGATCTCGGCGAGGACTTCCTACAATGGCTCGGCGATGTGGAGAATCCACTCCTACCTTCCTTAGATGTCAGATTCATAGCCGATTACGCCAATAGCGACAGTATGGCTATGGTTGAAAGATGGATCGGAAAGAAAAGCATCGTAAAAGAAGTGGTCTACCAGAAATCTTTGACGAATGCCATCAACGACAATGTCGCTAAAGTCAAGATAGTGCTTTTCGCCCTAAGTCTGATTCTGCTGCTGATAGCGATAAGTTTGATAAGTCATACCATTAGACTGTCGGTATATTCCAAACGTTTTTCTGTGAGAACTATGCAACTTGTCGGCGCAACACGTTTCTTCATAATGAAACCTTTTGTCAAGACATTCATGCTTCAGGGGCTGTATGCCGCCATCATCACCTTGACCATAATGACATTGATATTGTTTGGCGCAGTTGACTATCTTCCGGAGATGGACCTCGCCAGAACTAATATCGACATCGCCATGATTTATGTGACCATGGTAATATTCAGTCTTGTGTTGACAGCCTTGGCAACAATGTTCTCAATGAGACGTTATCTCAATGCTGACATCGATGAATTATATATGTAAACAATTTTAATGATGAATAGAGAAGAAAAAAACAAACAGAATGTCGAGCAGGAAGACAATAAGACAATGCCTTTCGGACGCGACAATTATCTTTGGGTCATAATAGGACTCGCTTTCTTGCTAATAGGATTCCTCCTCATGATAGGTGGCGGATCCGACGATCCTGATGTCTTCAACGATGCGATATTCAATTTCCGTCGTCTGACATTAGCTCCTATATTGGTTCTTATAGGTTTTGGCATTCAGATTTACGCAATAATGAAAAAACCTAAAAACAAATAATCATGACGTGGTTTGAATCTTTGTTGTTAGGCATTCTTCAAGGGTTGACGGAATTCCTTCCGGTAAGTAGCAGCGGTCACTTGACTATAGGTCAGGAATTGTTGAATTTAGACACATCAGCTGCCGACAACCTTCTTTTCACCGTAACAGTTCATGCCGCTACAGTGTTGAGTACTATAGTGATTCTTTGGAAGGAAATAGAAAATCTTTTCAAAGGAACATTCTTTACAACAAAATGGAACACCGAGAAAGAATACGTCTCTAAAATATTGCTTTCGTGCGTTCCTGTCATGATAGTCGGATTATTTTTCAAAGATTATGTAGAACAGATCTTCGGCAGCGGCTTGCTATTGGTAGGATGTTGTTTGTTGCTGACCGCGACATTACTGACTTTCGCCTATTACGCGAAGCCACGTAACAAAGAAGACATCTCCTATCGTGATGCTTTCATAATCGGTCTGTCGCAGGCTGTCGCCGTCCTCCCAGGTCTCTCACGCTCTGGCACCACTATCGCGACCGGACTCATCTTAGGCAACAAAAAGGAAAGCATAGCTCAGTTCTCTTTCCTGATGGTCTTGATACCTATATTAGGAGAGACATTCCTGAATGTCATCGATATGATTAAGGAACCTACACTTCTAAGCGGAATCGGCTTCATGCCTTTGGCAGTCGGTTTCTTAGGAGCTTTCTTCTCCGGATGTTTGGCTTGTAAGTTTATGATTAACCTCGTGAATAAAGGCAAACTCATTTATTTCGCTATTTATTGCGCGCTTGCTGGTGCCGTCACGATAATATTTTCATTGTAGGGAACTTCTATAAATTCCCCGTTTAAATAATTTTTGACAATTACAATAAAAACTTTTGTATGCTTTATGCTTTTTATCGGAATATTTTCATCTTTCATTCAATCACATAGCTCGCTATGCTCTTTCAAGAAATACAAAAATCTTCTCAATAAAAATTCATAAATCATTTGCAAAGCAATTTATAGAAATTCCCTATAGTATATGTTCCATTTTGAAGAAGGTGAAGTTTTCCTTATCGACAAGCCATTAGATTGGACATCATTTGATGCGGTTAACCTGATTCGTTCCGTCATAAAACGCTATCACGGCATCAGAAAATTGAAAGTAGGTCATGCCGGCACGTTAGATCCTTTAGCGACCGGACTCCTTATAATTTGTACCGGACGAATGACAAAACAGATCGACAACTTCCAGGCTCAGGAAAAAGTTTATACAGGCACAATGCTGCTCGGACAGACAACTCCAACCTACGACCTCGAAAGTGAACCCGACGCTTTTTATCCGACCGACAATATCACTGAGGAGATGATGGAAGAAGCTCGCAAATCGTTTCTTGGCGACATCATGCAACGCCCACCAAAATTCTCCGCCATCAAGATTCAAGGCAAACGCGCTTTCGAATACGCACGCTCCGACGAAGAAGTGGCTCTCAAAGAACGACTTGTTCATATCGAGGACTTTAAGATAGATGCAACTGACTTTCCTGTAATAAAGTTCGAGGTCAAATGTAGCAAAGGAACTTATATAAGATCGTTGGTCAACGATTTTGGCAAAAGACTTAACAGCGGAGCCTGCATGACTTCACTAAGAAGGACTATGATAGGAGACTTCTCCGTCGACAATGCGAGAGATCTAATGCACTTGAAACAGGAGATAATAGATAGTGCTGTGACAGTTGACAATTCACAGTTAACAATTGACAATTAACAATGGTGGTAGTGTGGAGCTATTCCGTATAATATAAGATCATACGTTCTATCGCTCTGTTACATACTTCACAGAATTTATCTCCTTTGAAGGTCTTCATCAGACAATCCATCTTAGGACGATAGACGCCTTTAGGTTCATAACCGCCACCTTCATAAACTCCTACCTCATTAATATACTTATCCTCTTCTGGCGTAGGAACCGGTGTCTTCTTCTTTATCATATCTTTCCATTTCTTGTCAAAGTCGACGAGAGTGGTGATATTAGGTTCCCATGGTTCTATGTTAAGATTATAAAACTCTTCGTATGATCCTGAGTCATCATAATATTCGTCGCCAAGTCCCGCAAATCCATGACCGAACTCATGAATGATGACATCTGACGAGAAATGATCATCGGTGGAACTGACACAATAGAAGTTGTAGATTCCGCCGCCACCATATTTGGAAGTGTTAGCGAGAATATAAATCTGGTCATACGGAACCTGTCCTGCAAGATTTCTGATAGAATAGTTGTCGTACGACATACAATAGCGTTCCGAATCGAATGTATAGAAAGAGCAGTTGACGGCGGTATTTTTCCAGATGTCTTCTGCCGGTATCGTAATACCTGAATCTCTCGATGGAGCCATCACCGCTCTGATATTGAATCTGTCTTGATAAGAAATATAAGGTTCGTATGAGAACAGACATTCCTTAAAGAAATTACAGTCGTTAACAAATTTTCCCATCTCTTCCTCTGTGTATCCGTCTGGAAGTATTACTATATCGACGGCTTTCTCAGGGGCATAATCACCATATACATTAAAGATAGAATGACTATATTTTGGAGCGTCTTGGATGAAATAATTATCGGGATCTATGGTAAGACGCATCTTCTCAACCATATTACCATTATAATCTCTCAAATAAAACACGACATCGACGATTTCTTTAGGATAAGGCATGATGACAGATTCGCTGAATCCACGCATTACTTCTTCAGCCTCCGGTGTAGTCTGCCATTCACCGAAAAGATTACAATAACCTCTTGAATAAATAACGACGTCCGAATCGTGGAGCATTACATCAAAATGATAATCACCGTAACCGAGACTATCGATAAGGTTGTGGCGCGTACCTCCCCAAACTGGTTCCTTTACATATTTATCTAAGGCATAAGTACACGTGTCAGCGTTACCGAATATGTAATAATCTATTCTCAGTTGTTCGTTGGTAAAATAATTGTCGTATTCTGTAGCGGAAATCTGAGCATAAATCGACAATAGGATAAACATGATGGCAAATCTTTTCATAAATGTTATTTTTTTACAAAGGTAACAAAATTACCGATACGGTAAATTTAAAAAAATCACAATTTCAACAAATGTACAAAATAAAAAAAGGGCGCGGGGAGCGCCCAAATTGCATTAATAAACCAAACTACTTACAAAGTTATAGAAAATGTTTAGTACTTGTGATTGCAAAGTTACGCATTTTTGAGATTCTGTCAATAGTGTTGAGGTAAAAAATGTCTAAAAATGAAATTTAATACATTTTTTCTATGATTTTATATGAGATAATTAACTACTACAAATATATTTTTCGATATTGTAAATCAATAATATAAATTTATATTATTACAACAATGAATAAAAAACACATCTCGATTTTGGAAAAAGTAATTGTAGTATTTAATTTCACTATTTTTCCTAAAATATACAATTAATTATTATCTTTGCAAGCGGTAATTAGGCACTAAAACGCCTGCTCGGAACATTTTATTTCAACAAAAAGACAACTATGATAAAAAAAACGTTTTTTTTATTTCTCGCATTATCTCTCATCATTGACGCCAAATGCGATGGTTTAAACAGAATCACTAAAGAAAATACAGACGTAATTATTGTCAATGAAAATAGGTTTGAACGACTGATGGAGTTAGCGAAGTCATATATGGATTCAAATCATGAGTTCGCGTTCAACTGCGCATATAAAGCCAATGAGATCGCCACACAGACAAACAACATCGAACGTCAAGCCGCGAGCAATATTATAATGGGCGACATCTTCAACAATAACGGCTCACCACTGAACGCGATTCCATATTACGAAAAGGCGTTGGAAGGTATGGATGCGCTTAACAATTATGAAGAAATGAGCAAAATGTATATCAATTTATCTAATATATACAATAACAATAATTTAGATATAACAAAAGCGTTCACTTTGATGCATAAGGCTGTCGATTATGCTAATAAAAGTAATAGTCAATATGCTTTCATTAACGCTAATATGTCATTGGCTGAATTATATTATACTAATAATGATTATTCCTCTGCTTTAGCAACTTACGATAAAGTTCTGAAAACTAAAATAGATGATAAAAACTACAGATTCATCGCTGAAGCTTTTACTAATAAGTCTGAGATATTGATCAGACAGGGAGAATATGAAGAAGCTATTCCTTTTATTGATTCGTCTATAGTTCTTTGTAAGTATAATTCTGACATAGAACTTATAATTGAGAATTATGGCTTTATGGCGGAAATATACGACTCTCTAAATATCTTGGATAAAACCGACAATTATTATCAGAAAACCATTAAGATGGCGTATGACAACAAGGAGTATGAAGATTGTGGAAAATATATGTATAACTATGGGTTACACGAAATCAGACTGAACAATATTGACAAAGCCATTGATATTCTGAAGATTTTATGCGACAGTACAGAAACGTTCAGATGGTTCGACATCTGTTATCTATCGTGTTATCAGCTGTCTAAATGTTATGCTGAAATCAATGATTATGAAATGGCATATAAACTTTTCAACAAATACGACATAATATATGATTCGGCTAATAAAGTCCGCCAAAAACAGATGATCGATAAAATTAAGACAGGTCATTTGCTGAAATTAAATATCGAGGAACTGAAATCAAAGGAAATGGATTTCGCCAATAAAAGAGATAATAATAAAACTAGGATTACCAGTATTACCGTTATATGTGTTTTGTCGGTCATGTTAGTGACATTCATAGTTCTGTATTCGCGTCACAGGATTCTTTTCTACAAAAATAAAGAAGCTTTGTCGGCTCAGCAATTACGTATTGATAAGATGGAAAATGAACTTATGACAATGAATTTCAAAAGCAACAAAGAGATTCTCGTCAATATGGCTTTGCATTTCAAATTTTATATCGACTATGTGGAAACTTTAAAGAAAGATTTAAAAATCATTGTCGATTCGCCTGAATCTGAACAGAAAAACAAAATCAAGAGTTTTTATGCCAATATACAGAACAATACTCTCCTACTAAATGGCATTCAAGGACTTAATAGTCGAATAAATGATATATACAAGGACTTTTTGAGCAGATTAGAACAACAATATCCCGATCTTACAAAAACTGAGAAACGTCTTTGTACCATGCTGTTTATCAATATGTCGAGCAAGGAGATAGCTGCCATTACCAATACCACTATCAGGAGTGTCGAAACATCACGCTACAGATTAAGGAAGAAATTCAATCTGTTACGTGACGACGACATGGTCGAGTTCTTGAAGAAAATATGACATTAAGGCGTTATTGTCTATATATCACATTAAGCACAACGTCGCCGACCATCCCCAAAGTCTTAGGGTCAATTTGTTCGATATTGTCTTTTAGAGTATGCCAATAAGGATAGAAAGAAGTCTCCTCGCTATCAACTAAATGAATAATATCAATCATCGGAATGTTCGCGTTAACGTTTACATAAATGTGATCATCGTTGATAGGATGTCCTATCTCGTTAATAAAATAATCCGAATACCCGATTTCGCGCGCTATTCTCCATACGTCGTTACTTAGTGATGGTGCGAATTGTTGAGAATAATATTCTTTTGGGAAACGAGGGTCAGATGCGCCAACCATATCAAGCAACAATCCGAAGTAGGCACGATAATTATAGATGTGAGGATTTTTCGACCAATACTGCGAGCCGAGAGCCCAGTCGTTATTTGTCATTAAATTGAGATATTGTGGTGCGCCATAATCTTCGAGGTCGAAGAGGATGATGTCGACACCTATGTTAATAGGTTGTTCTTTAAGTATTCTAGCGATTTCCATCAAGACGCCGACACCGCTGGCTCCATCATTGGCTCCGTCAATAGGAGTATTCCAGTTTTTCTCATCAGGATCATGGTCTGCGAAAGGACGTGAATCCCAGTGTGCTCCAAGAAGTATTCTTTTCTTCGCCTCCGGATTGAAAGACGCTATAATGTTTTTACCATCGATACCTCTGCCGTTATAGAGACGAGTCCTGAAATTCTGGACGAAAACAGTATCAGCTTTCTCGTTGAAGAAATCGACAAACCAGTCGGCGCACTGCGAATGTGCCTCGCTCCCAGGAACTCTCGGTCCGAAATCCACTTGTTTCTTTACATAATGATAAGCAGAATCGGCGTTGAAATCTGGAATCTTAATTTCTTTTTTAGCAGGAACCTGCTGTGATGTAGGTTTGTTTGTTTTCTTGTCATCACACGAAGCGAAGACTAACAAAATCATTGATATTACGATAATATTGTATCTCATGGTATTATATTTTGAATCTTATAACAAACTATTTCTTCGTTTACAAAGATACGAAGTTTTTGTTTTAAAGGGGACTTCTATAAATTCTGCGTCTAATTTTTTTGGTCCATTACGCCAAATTTATAGGAATCCCATAGAAAAAGCGACCGAAGCCGCTTTTAAATTTTCAGATTTTCAGGTTTTCAGATTTTCAGATTCTCAGATTCTTTTAGGAGCGATCTTATTTCTGATTATGTTAAATAGTTCGTCAGCGTTGACTCGGATTTGTTCCATAGTGTCGCGGTCTCGGACTGTCACGGTATTGTCTTCCAAAGTCTGGTTGTCGATAGTGACGCACAAAGGTGTTCCGATAGCGTCTTGGCGTCTGTAACGTTTGCCTATAGAGTCTTTTTCCTCATATTGGCACATGAAATCAGGAGTGAGTTGATCCATGATTTCGCGGGCTTTCTCTGGAAGTCCGTCTTTCTTGACGAGAGGAAGAATAGCGACTTTATATGGTGCCAATGCTGCCGGGAACTTCATCACGACACGTTCCGAACCGTCTTCCAATTTCTCCTCGGTATAGGCATGACTTAACATCGCGAGGAACATACGGTCTAAGCCTATAGATGTTTCTATGACGTAAGGAGTGTAGCTCTCGTTTGTTTCCGGATCGAAATATTGAAGTTTCTTGCCGGAGAACTTTGAATGCGAACTGAGGTCGAAGTCGGTACGACTGTGGATACCTTCCAATTCTTTGAAGCCGAACGGGAACTCGAACTCGATGTCGGTAGCGGCGTTAGCGTAATGTGCGAGTTTTTCGTGATCGTGATAACGATATTTTTCTGCCGGGATACCGAGTGAGAGATGCCATCTGAGACGTTCTTCTTTCCAATGTTTGAACCACTCCAACTCTGTGCCAGGACGTACGAAAAACTGCATCTCCATCTGTTCGAACTCTCTCATTCTGAATATAAACTGACGTGCCACTATTTCATTACGGAAGGCTTTACCTGTCTGAGCAATACCGAAAGGCACCTTCATTCTGCCAGTTTTCTGTATGTTAAGATAGTTGACGAATATACCTTGTGCTGTCTCCGGACGGAGATAAATCTCGTTAGCTCCTTCTGCTAATGAACCCATCTGCGTGGCGAACATGAGATTGAATTGACGAACGTCGGTCCAGTTGCGAGAACCTGAGATAGGACATACTATGCCAAGATCTTCAATAAGTTGCTTTATACCAGCAAGGTCGTTAGCTTCCATCAAACTATAGAGTCGATGGCTGATGTTTTCAATCTCTTGTCTATAACCGACAACACGTGCGTTAGTCGAGATGAATTGTTCCTTGTCGAAAGCGTCGCCGAAACGTTTCTTGGCTTTCTCGACTTCCTTATTAATCTTGTCTTCTATTTTTGCGATATAGTCTTCTACGAGGACGTCGGCACGATAGCGTTTCTTACTATCTTTGTTGTCGATCATAGGGTCGTTGAAAGCGTCGACGTGACCTGAGGCTTTCCATACCGTAGGATGCATGAAGATAGCGGCATCAACACCTACAATGTTTTCATGCATCTGCACCATGGCTTTCCACCAATATTGGCGGATGTTGTTTTTTAATTCAACTCCGTTTTGACCGTAGTCATAGACAGCGGAGAGTCCGTCATAAATATCGCTCGAAGGGAATACGAATCCATATTCTTTAGCGTGAGCTGTTATCTTCTTGAAAAATTCTTCTTGATTCATTTTGTTTTTCTTATTTAGTCAACAGACGGTATTAATTGTTTAAAGTTTAATGTTTAAGGTTTAAAGTAGTTTTTTCTTAATGGTTTTTATGTTATGACGTTTACCCTATGAAACTTATAACACCATATTCCAAACTTAAACCTTGTTATTTGTTAACTGTTAATTGTTAACTGTTAATTGTTAATTATAAAATGAGCATTGCGTCGCCGTAAGTAAAGAATTTGTATTTCTCTTCTACAGCAACCTCGTATGCGTGCATAAGAAGGTCGTAGTCGGCGAATGCTGCCACTTCCATCATCATCGGCGATTTTGGAAGGTGGAAGTTGGTGATGAGAGCGTCAGCAGTGTTGAAGTCGTAATGAGGGAAGATAAATTTGTTTGTCCATCCTTTGAAAGGTTCTATCTTACCTGATATTGTCACGGCGGTTTCGAGAGCCTTAAGTGTTGTTGTTCCTACCGCGAAGATCTTACAACGTTCCGACTTGGCGGCGTTGATGATGTCGCAGGCTTCCTGTGTTATCTCCATTTGCTCGGAGTCGGTCTTATGCTTTGTGAGGTCTTCAACTTCTATATCACGGAAGTTACCTACACCGGTATGAAGTGTAAGTTCCGCGAACTGACAGTCGCGTAGTTCCAAGTGTTTCATGAGCGACTTGCTAAAGTGCATACCTGCTGTAGGTGCTGCCACCGCGCCTTCGTTTTTAGCGAATACGGTCTGATAATTCTCTGCATCTTCTGGTTCCACCGGACGGGCGATCTCTACAGGAAGAGGAGTCTGTCCTAAATCGGTAATGGTTTTCTTAAATTCTTCTGGCGTCCCGTCGAACAGGAATCGTAGCGTTCTTCCGCGCGAAGTAGTGTTGTCGATGACTTCCGCAACGAGTTCGTCGTTCTCGCCAAAGTACAATTTATTGCCTATACGAATCTTACGTGCAGGGTCGACAAGCACATCCCAAAGACGACTTTCGTGGTTGAGCTCGCGAAGCAACATAACCTCGATCTTAGCTCCGGTCTTTTCCTTCTCGCCATAAAGACGAGCCGGGAATACTTTGGTGTTGTTAAGTACGAATACGTCACCGGCGTTTACATAATCCAATATGTCTTTGAAGATACGGTGTTCGATGGAACCATCTTTACGATTAACAACCATCAAACGAGCTTCGTCTCTGTTCTTTGCAGGATAGCTTGCAATGAGATTCGAAGGAAGGTTGAATTTGAATTGTGATAACTTCATGTATATGATTTTATAGTGTTTTTCACGAAAGTCACAAAGATAATATATGAATGAAGTTTTGTCAAGTGTTTTTTAAATTAAAATTATTATTTTTGCAAAAAAAATATACCATGAGTGATTTTAAAGAAATTGAAAAGGAAGAGAAAAAGTCGCTTAACTTTATAGAAGCTAAGGTTGTTGAAGATTTGCAGAACGGTAAAAACGATGGTCGTGTTCAGACCCGTTTCCCTCCAGAACCTAACGGATATCTTCATATTGGTCACGCCAAAGCGATATGTCTCGATTTCGGCATCGCGGAAAAATATAACGGTATCTGCAACTTACGTTTCGATGATACAAATCCTACAAAAGAAGATACAGAATATGTCGACGCTATAAAGGAAGATATTCAGTGGCTCGGTTTCAACTGGGCTAACGAATATTACGCCTCCGATTATTTCCAGCAGCTATGGGATTTCGCCGTACGCCTCATTAAAGAAGGTAAGGCTTATATCGATGAGCAAAGTGCCGACCTGATCGCCGCTCAAAAAGGAACACCTACAACACCGGGAACGGAGAGCCCTTACAGAAATCGTCCCGCAGAGGAATCGTTGGAGCTTTTTGAAAAAATGAACAGAGGCGAGATTGAGGAAGGCATGATGGTGCTCCGCGCTAAAATAGATATGGCTAATCCTAATATGCACTTCCGCGATCCAATCATCTACCGCGTCGTGAAAACTCCTCATCATCGTACAGGTAACAAATGGAACGTTTATCCAATGTACGACTTCGCTCATGGTGAAAGCGATTTCTTTGAGGGCGTAACTCATTCATTATGTACTCTCGAATTTGTTGTACACCGTCCGTTGTATGATTATTTCATCGACGAACTTAAAGAACATAAAGACTTGGATGACCATCGTCCTCGCCAATACGAGTTCAACAAACTTAATTTCAATTATACCTTATTAAGTAAACGTAACCTTCTCATCTTAGTGAAAGAAGGTCTCGTCAACGGATGGGACGACCCTCGTATGCCGACGATATGCGGATTCCGTCGTCGCGGATATACTCCAGAATCGATCCGTATGCTCATCGATAAGATCGGTTACACGACCTACGAAGCTGTGAACGACTTCGCACTCTTGGAAAGCACGATACGTGAAGACCTCAACGCATGCGCCACAAGAGTATCGGCGGTCATCAATCCTGTTAAGTTGGTGATTACTAATTATCCTGAAGGACAATCGGAAGAGATGGAAGCCGTCAATAATCCGGAAGACGAAAACGCCGGCACACACAATATCACATTCAGCCGCGAACTTTGGATTGAACGTGAAGACTTCATGGAAGACGCTCCGAAAAAATATTTCCGCATGACACCTGGCAATGAGGTGAGATTGAAGAACGCTTACATAGTTAAATGTACAGGTTGTAAGAAAGATGAAGAAGGAAATATTGTTGAAGTCTACGCCGAATACGACCCTGAGACAAAGAGCGGAATGGCTGGCGCAAACCGTAAGGTGAAAGGTACCTTGCATTGGGTAAGTTGCGAGCATTGCATCAAGGCGGAAGTCAGATTGTATGACAGACTTTGGAAAGAGTCAAATCCTCGCGAGGCAATCGCTGCCATTCAAGAAGAGCAACAATGCTCGGCTCTCGAGGCGATGAAACAGGTGATAAATCCTAATTCGTTGGAGATAAGAACAGAATGTTACGTAGAGCGATTCCTCGCCGACGCGAAACCTCTCGACCACTTCCAATTCCAAAGAATAGGATACTTTACGGCTGATAAAGAAAGTACGGCAGAACACCTTGTGTTTAATAGAACAGTGACATTGAAAGATACTTTCCAACTTTCTCAAAAATAATTCCTGAGAATAGAAAAAAAATAGTATCTTTGCAGATATTTTTTCGAAGCCACTTTAGCTCAGTTGGTAGAGCAACGCATTCGTAATGCGTAGGTCGACGGTTCGAGTCCGTCATGTGGCTCTTTCTTTAAAGTTTAGAGTTTATAGTTTATAGTTTAGAGTAGTTGAAAGTTGATAAGTTTAAAGTTTGAATGTTTATCAGATTCTTGAACCTTAAACCTGAAAAAAATAAACTTAAAACTGAATAACTCTAAACTATAAAACTATTAACTTTAAAACTACTATAAACTATTAACTATAAACTATTAACTAAAAAGTATGACTGAAAGCACTAAAATGGCGGAGTTAGTGATGTCGAATCCAAATCTGATGCTCACCCTCTCCCGCTTCGGAATAGAATTAGGCTTCTGCGATCACAGCGTCAAAGAAGTTTGCACAAAAGCTGGTATCAATCCGGCTTTCTTCTTGTTGGTATGCAACATATATATTAATCAAGACTACATTCCTTCAGAAAACGAAATACAATCCGTCGATATAAACTCGATATTGACTTATCTCTCAAATTCTCATAAATATTACGTAGAGGAAAGAATCCCGCATATAGAACTTCATTTGGAGAGAATAATAAAGGCTTGTCCCAATAAATTCGGCAATACAATAAACCGTTTCTTTGCGGAATATAAGAAAGAAGTAGCGAATCATTTTTGTTATGAAGAGTTTACAGTATTTCCTTATATAAATTCTTTGGCAAGCAAAACTATCGACAAACAATTCTCGATTCACGAGTTTGAGTCAAACCACAGCAACATTGAAGACAAACTCGGCGACTTGATGAGCATCCTGATCAAGTACCTTCCCGCTGAAATATTCCCAAAAGAAAGAATTGAAATATCACTCGACATCATGGATCTGTCGTCAGACCTGAGATGTCATACCATTGTTGAAGAACGTGTCTTAGTGCCTTTTGTAGAATTGTTAGAAAAGCAATGCCATGAAAATTAGCAAACTGATCATAGCAGAACCTTCACCGATAATATCTTCAGGCTTGCTTAAATATCTCGAAGACATAAGTCAGTTGAATATCGTTTCCATTGTCGACAACATCGACGATTTGAAAGATAGGATGTTGATACATAATCCTGATATTTTAATTATAAATCCTTTGGTATTAGGATATTCCAATCATAGTCTTATAAAGCAATTTCAACAAAACAATCCCTCCACACACTACGTAGCTCTCATTTCCACATACATTGACAAGACTTTCTTAAAATATTTTAAGGAGACTATAGAGTTAAATGAAACCAAGCAAAAGGTCGTCAATAAAATTATAAACGTCATCAACAGCACCGACGAATATTCCTCTCAGAATGAAAGTTTCGACCTCTCGAATAGAGAAACCGACGTACTCGTTTGCGTTGCTAAAGGCATGACCAATAAAGACATTTCCGATATGCTCAACATCTCGGTACATACGGTGATAAGCCACCGTAAAAACATCGTGAAAAAGACAGGTATCAAATCAGTATCCGGACTTACAGTCTACGCTCTTCTCAACAATTTGGTGGAAGAAAGCGAAATCTATGAACTTTAAGGGGACATATATAGGGGACTTCTATTAGAAATTCCCCTAAATTTTACCATCAATGAGCTTCCAACCAATTCTCTCCAGTGTTTAAGTTAACTTCTATCGGGATGCTGAGAGGTAAGGCGTTGAGCATCTTGTCTCTGACAATTTCCTGAATCATTTCTAACTCTTCTTTGCAGACATCGAAGACCAATTCGTCGTGAACCTGCAATATCATCTTCGACTTCATATCACGAGCTATCATCTCCTTGTCAATCTCAATCATCGCGATTTTTATCATATCGGCGGAGCTACCTTGTATCGGAGCGTTGATGGCGTTTCTCTCGGCGAAATTCCTCACCACGCTGTTACCGGAATTAATATCTCTGAGATAACGGCGGCGACCTAACATCGTCTCGACAAAGCCATTGTCTTTCGCGAAATTAACTTGCGAGTCGATATAATTCTGAATGCCGACATATTCCTTGAAATAATTCTTTATGATCTGCGACGCCTCGCTTCTCGAAATCTTCAGTCGTTCCGCGAGACCGAAAGCCGACATTCCATAAATGATTCCGAAGTTGACAGCCTTCGCGTTACGACGCATCTCCGGCGTGACATCTTCAATGGCGACATCATAAACACGCGACGCTGTGTCGGCATGAACATCCAAGCCTTCGCGGAAAGCGTTCTGCATAGCTTGGTCGCCGCTGAGATGAGCGATGATTCTTAACTCAATCTGAGAATAATCTGCCGCGAGTAAAATATGATTATCATCACGCGGGACGAATGCCTTTCTTATCTCGCGACCTTTGTCGGTGCGAACAGGAATGTTCTGCAAATTAGGATTGTTAGAACTTAACCTTCCCGTTGCGGTGACAGCCTGATTGAAAGAAGTATGAATCAAAGCGTCATTTTTATTTACCAAAGAAGGAAGCGCATCGACGTATGTCGATTTCAACTTCGTCAAGGAACGATAATCTAAAATAAGCTGAACGATAGGACTTTCATCGATAATCTTCTGAAGTATCTCCTCGCCCGTCGGATACTGACCTGTCTTAGTTTTCTTCGCCGGCGCCTTAATCCCTAATCTATCAAAAAGAATCTCTCCCAATTGTTTTGGAGAACCGATGTTAAAGGTAGTTCCCGCAATCTCGTAAATCTTGCTTTCTATTTCTTTAATCTCTTTCGCTTGCTCATCGCTGATTTGCTTCAATCCTTCAATATCGATCTTCACTCCGTTAGATTCCATTCTCGACAAAACCCTAACCAAAGGCATCTCAATATTATAGAAAAGATTTTCTAAGTTATTTTCTATCAATAACGATTTGAACTTATCATAAAGCTGCCAGATTACATTGCCATTATTTGTGGTATAAACATCAGCGAGATAATCCAAGCTGTGATTCAATTCCGGCTCGATGAGATAATGAGCTATCATCACGTCCCATAATTTATTCTTCAGCTCGATGCCATGTTTCGCAAGAAATGTGATAAGCGATTTTACATTATGACCGATGACGATTTTGTTCTCGTCGGAAAAGATTTCAGTGAACTTTGAACGCTGAACGCTGAACGCTGAACTTTGAACTTTGAACACTGAACTTTGAACTTGTTGACTCATTGTCTCAAAAATCATTTCTTTTTCTTCGACATGAAGAACGTAAGCATCAACTTTCTTTAAAATATCAATAAGTTCGAAAAGCTTTTCCTCATCATCAATGACAATTGTCTCTATCTTATTTTCAACGACTTCTTGAGGCTCATCAAAACTACCGAACAAATCCAATTGGTTATTGTCTGTTGGCTTTTGGTTATTGACTATTGACTGTTGACTATTGACTGTTGACTGTTGGCTATGGCTTTGCGACTTCATAACTCTCGTCATGAAAGTACGGAATTCCAACTCTTCACATAATTCTGTAAGATACTGATAATTCGGTTCTTTTACTTTCAACATTTCTTCGTCAAAATCTATAGGGACGTTAATGTCGATTGTCGCGAGTTGTTTTGACATTATGCCTTTATGAGCATTATTTATTACGTTCTCGCGCATCTTACCCTTGAGTTTATCGGCGTTGGCGATGACATTTTCGACGGAGTCGTATTCGGCTATGAGTTTTGAAGCGGTCTTCTCCCCTATTCCATGAATGCCTGGGATGTTATCCGAAGCGTCGCCCCAGAGACCGAGAATGTCGATGACTTGTTCAGGACGTTTGATTCCGAATTTCTCGCATACTTCTTTTACTCCGAGTACTTTCGCCGGCTCGCCGCCTTTGGCAGGTTTATATATGAAGATATTCTCACTTACGAGCTGACCGAAGTCTTTATCCGGCGTCATCATATAAGTCGTGAATCCTTCTTTCTCAGCTTTTTTAGAAAGAGTGCCAATAATATCGTCGGCCTCATATCCCGTTTTTTCAAAGATAGGGATGTTAAAAGCCTTGATAATTTCTTTGATATAAGGCACCGAGATCTTGATGTCGGGCGGTGTCTCCTCGCGGTTAGCCTTATATTCTGCGAAGTTTTCGGTTCGTCGTATCGGTTCGCCGAGATCAAAAGCCACGCCGATATGAGTAGGATTCTCGTTTTTTAACACTTCGTATAAAGTGTTAAGGAAACCCATTATCGCGGAGGTGTTCAATCCTTTAGAGTTGACACGAGGATTCTTATTCAAGGCAAAATAAGCTCTGTATATCAGTGCGTATGCATCGAGCAGGAATAACTTTTTCATATTATATTTTTAATGACTTACATATTTTTTATCAAGTCGCCTATTGTTGCGAGCGGCACTATTTCCACATTATATTTTGAAGTATCGAGTCCGCGACAATTATATTTCGAGACGAATATCTTTTCCATTCCGAGTTTGTCGGCTTCAGCGATACGAGCCTCTATCCTGTTGACGGAACGTATCTCGCCTGAGAGTCCCACCTCAGCGGCGAAGGAATATCTGTTACTTATCTCAATATCTTCGTTCGACGACAATATTGCTGCCACCACTGCGAGGTCGATGGCTGGGTCGTCGACGCGCAATCCGCCCGCGATGTTAAGGAACACGTCTTTCATTGAGAGGCGGAATCCAGCTCTTTTCTCCAAGACGGCGAGCAGCATATTAAGTCGGCGGGTGTCGAAACCGGTACAGCTTCGTTGAGGCGTGCCGTAAGCCGCGGTGCTCACCAAAGCCTGCGTCTCTATCATCATGGGGCGCAAGCCTTCGAGTGTCGCCGCCACACTGATGCCACTCACCTGCTCGTCGCGTTGCGAAAGCAGTATCTCACTCGGATTAGAGACTTCACGCAAACCGTTGGCGTTCATCTCAAAGATTCCTAATTCCGACGACGAACCGAAACGATTCTTTATCGTGCGTAACACACGGAATCCATAGTGACGGTCGCCCTCAAACTGTATGACGGCATCTACGATATGTTCCAAGATCTTAGGTCCGGCTATGCTGCCGTCTTTTGTGATATGACCTATGAGGAAAGTAGGCACATGAAGACTCTTCGCGACCTTGTTCATCTCGGCGGCGGTCTCACGAATCTGACTTATGCTTCCCGCCGTCGAATCCACCGCCGACGACTCGAGAGTCTGTATCGAATCAATGATGGCGATGTCAGGTTTAACATCTTCGAAATGTCTTATGATTTCAGTGGTATTTGTCTCTGTCAGGATCAGGCAGTTTTCGTTAGCGATGCCGATACGTTCCGCTCGCATCTTGATTTGTTGCGCGCTCTCTTCCCCCGACACATAAAGCACTTTCTTGTCTCTAAGCCGCAACGCCACTTGCAACAACAATGTCGACTTACCTATTCCCGGTTCGCCTCCAAGGAGTATGAGCGAACCTGGGACGAGACCACCTCCGAGCACCCTGTTAAGTTCGCCACACTCAAGGTCGAGACGAGTTTCCTTCGCACTGCTTATATCCTGCACCTTGACAGGCTTAGCTTTTGAAGCAACGGCAATCATATTCTTGGCAGACTTATCCTTACCAACGACGACACTCTCTTCAACATAACTGTTCCATGCTCCGCACCCAGGACAATGACCTATCCATTTCGGCGACTCATTACCACATTCCTTACAGAAAAACACGCTCTTAGTCTTTGCCATATCATAATGTTTTATTTTTTACAAAATTAAGAAATACTTTGTTGACTTATATTATTAATTATTATAATTTTGTAGAAATTTTTTTTGAGAAATTAAAATGTATTCAATATGAGGAAAGTTTACTTTTTCTTTATCCTGTTCCTCACGATGGGTTTTACCATTAAGGCTCAGGATATTAATGTATCCGGATTTGTAACATCCAAAGAAGATGGTTACGGATTACCCGGTGTGACAATCTTAGTTAAAGGCACATCTAACGGTGTAGTCACCGGCATTGACGGAGATTACACGATCATGGCGAAAGCTCAAGACACACTGCAATTTTCGTATGTAGGTTATCAATCACAAGACATTCCTATCGCGGGAAGAAACAAAATTGATGTCGTCATGAGCACCGACGCTGTGATGTTAGACAATGTCGTCGTCACGGCTTTAGGTATCAAACGTCAGAAGAGAGAATTAGGTTATGCTACTGAAGACATCAGCGGCGAAGACTTGACACGTTCTGGTAGCGACAACGTCATCAATTCGTTGAGCGGACGTGCCGCCGGTGTTCAGATCATCACCGGCGACGGTGTGGCGGGAGGTTCTTCACGTATCGTCATCCGTGGTAACAACAGTATCTTCGGCGACAACCAACCTCTCATCGTCGTTGACGGTGTTCCTATGACTAACGAAGGTGGCGTCACGGGTTGGGACGGCGGACAAGACTGGGGTACTGCGCTCAACAACATCAACCAGGAAGACATCGAAGATCTCAACATCTTGAAAGGACCTACAGCGGCAGCTCTCTACGGTGCACGCGGCGGTAACGGTGTCGTTCTCATCACCACCAAGAAAGGTAAGAAACAACAAGGTCTCGGAATCAACTTCTCATCAACATATAAGTTGACGACACCTTACGGTTTCCGTGACGTTCAAAACAAATACGGCGCAGGCGGACCTGTCTCTTTCATGACGCCTACACTTACACAAGACGTCAACGGTAATTACATATACAATGGCAATTACCAATCAGATAACGGTCCTGAAGGCGAACCAACAAATACTACATTCGGATATTACGGCGGCGCTGTCTCGTGGGGTCCTGTCATGGACGGAACTTCAATGTTATGGTGGGACAGCGTACAAAGACAATATTCTCCACAACCAGACAACCTCAGCATGTTGTACAAAAACGCTCATTCGTTCACTAACAACATCTCGTTCCAGAACGCTGGCGACTTCGGTTCTATCAGAGTATCTGTCACCGACGACCGTTCCGACGCTATCATCGACAACTGTAATTTAAGACAGACAACATTCAATGTCGGTTCAGTACTTAACGTATCTGAAAAAATCAAAGCTGACATCTCTTTCACATACTTCGACTATCACCGTCTCAACTCCCCTATCCTCGGCGAGTCGTATAGCAACTTCAACAAAGGTCTTCTTTACAGCTGGCCAAGAAGCTGGCAAGGCATTGAAGCTAGCACATACGAACAAGCAGACGGAACAATGACAGAATGGGGCAACTATCCATTCCAATATATCAACGCCAACACGATGTGGAGTTTCTATAACAACAACACCACTCTCGACCGTGACAAGGCTTACGGTTCTATCCGTCTCACATACGACATCACCGACTGGTTGACCTTAGCCGGTAAAGCCGCTCTCGACTTCAGCTTGGATCAATATGAGACAAGAAACAAGCCTACTACCATTGACGGCATGACAAGCGGATACTACAAACAAAACTTGTCGAGAGACTATACCCTCGACGCTGACTTCCTCTTGACAGCGCATAAAGATTATATCTTCGGTACTTTAATCAATGCACGTCTCTCTTTCGGTGGTGAGCGCTATTACAGAAACATGTACGGAATGTGGGCAAGCACAGGAGAATGGGCTTTCCCTGATTTATATACATTCAACAACTACCTCAGCGGCGGTTCTAACCCTATCACAACAAATATGCTCCCAGGCGAGTCGCGCTACGAAAAACAAGTCAACTCATTATACGGATTCTTGAACCTCTCGTTCAGAAACTATCTCTTCTTAGACTTGACAGGAAGAAACGACTGGTCATCAACATTGCCGATGGATAACAACAGTTACTTCTATCCATCAGCTACATTAAGCTTCATCTTAACAGAAGCCTTCAAAATCAATTGGGGTCCTATCAGCTTCTTGAAAGTCAGAGGTTCTGCTGCTATGACAGCAAGCGACGACAATCCTTATCAGTTAGACTTCACATACAACACAGGCTCATTCGGCGGTCAGCTGACATCTACGCTCCCAACACAAGTTCCTCCATTACAGTTAAAACCTCAACGTCAACGCTCGTTTGAAGTCGGTGTCGATTTCGGATTGTGGGATAAATTCAATATGGACTTCACATATTACGACATCTACTCATGGGATCAGATCTTAGCTTCACCGATGGCTGTTTCATCAGGTTCGAGCAGCGCACGTATCAATACCGGTATCGTCACCAACAAAGGTATTGAAGCTATCATTAACTACAATGTATTCCAGAAGCCTAACAGCTATCTCCAAGTCGGATTGAACTTCGCAAGAAACACCAACCGCATCGTCGACCTTGGTGGTGCTGATATGTATATCTTGTCGGAAGTATGGGGTTCTAACGGTCCTGCCATCGCTGTTCAAGAAGGCGAAGAATACGGAACAATATACGGATGGGATTATGTATATCAGACAGAAGTCAACGGTGAGATGGTCGGTCCTTTCTATGACGCCAATGGAAATCCTCTCCCACTTATCAACGCTGAAGGTACAGAATATCTCAAGACAAACCAACGTGTCCCTGTTGGCAACTGCGCTCCTTTGGTAACAGGCGGTATCAACTTAAAATACAACTACAAGAACTTCTCATTATATGCCTTGATCGACGCAAAACTCGGTGGCGAGATCTACTGCGGTTCATACGTCATCGCAATGCAGACAGGTCAAAGCAATGAGACTTTATACGAACGTGAAGGTAACGGCTTACCGCTCTACGATGCAGAAGGCAACTTCTTAGGTAATTACGGTGTGGTGCTTCCTGGCGTTTACGTAGATCCGGAAACAGGTGTCGCAACAGAAAACGAAGAGGTAGTACATTATTATTATAACTACATGCCTAACTTCGGCGGATGGGGTAACTACATCTCAACACCTGGTATCTTGAACAACACCTGGATTAAAATGCGTGAGATAACTCTCAGCTACAATATCCCAAGCAGAATAATTGAGAAACTCAAAGTGTTCCAAAACGCTTCAATCTCAGTCACTGGTCGCGACTTATTCTATTTCTATAAGTCATTACCTGACAACATCAACCCTGAAGGAACTTTAGGAACAGGTAACGCACAAGGTCTCGAATATGGTTCATTCCCAATGACACGTTCATTTATATTCTCACTCAGATTCGGTCTTTAATTAATGAAAGGAGAACAACTATGAAAAAGAACATGATAAATATCAAGAACATATTGTTGGCATCAACGGTAATCCTCGCCTTCGCTTTCGGTTCATGTACCAAAGGTTTCGAGGAAATGAATAAAAACCCAATGAGTCCTACCGGCACCGACATCGGACCTCTCTTCAACGGAGTGGTAAGCAGTCTCACCTGGACATGGGACGAACAGTTCTATCTCAACAACGAGATCTTCTATCCAGAATCAGAACTCGGAGCCTTGATCTCAGAGTCGTGGGGTAACTACAGCATCGGTGTCGACGCAGTATGGAATAACTATTATCTCGCCCTCGCTAATATCCACGACATCGACAGAAGATTAGACGAGATGTGTACCACTAACGGCGATGACGAAATAGACGACAAGGTAAGAGCTCAGCTTACAATCATAGAAGCATACAAGACTTTCAAGGTGACAGATATGTTCGGCGACATACCTTATTCGGAAGCCGGTTACATCTGGTATGACACCGAAGGTAATAGAAAACCAAAATACGACTCACAGGAGTCTATCTATAAGACTTTGTTAGAAGAGTTGGTATGGGCAAGAAATGTCTTAAGTAACAATCAGGCTGTTACCGCTCTCGGAAACCAATATTATTCTCTCGGCGCTTACGACGTTTTGTATCATAACGATTACAACAGATGGGCAAAAATCGCCAACTCTTTGATTCTACGTCATGGTATGAGAATGTATCACAAAGATGAAGAGTTCGCAGGTCCGATATTACAAGAAGCATACAACTTACCAGTTATCGATGATTATTACTATGTCGGTGGTGCTTTCGCTTTATGGCCTCAAACTCTTGGAAGTCAGTTCGGCGATCAAGGTTGGTCATTCCGCGAACATAAGAATCTGAGAATGGGTGAGACAGTATTCGCTCAGATGTCTAAACCTACCGACTCTGTTGACAACGAAATCTTCGACCCGAGAGTATATGTATTCTTCGACACCAACAACAAATTCGAAGGTTATCCTGAAGGAGCATGGAGACCATTCCCACAGATAAGAGACGAAAACACTCCTACTGAAGGTGGAACTCCTTATTCAAGTGCAAGAGACAAAAACTACGGATTCAAAGGTCCTGCCTGCTTGTATTCCCCATTCAACTTCTATCTCATCCGCGACCACGTCTTCGTACCTCAGATCATGATAAGTCCAGCTGAAATATGTTTCATCAAAGCTGAGATGATGGTTAAAGGTATAGTGCCTGGCGGTATCGGAATGATGACAGACGAGATGATCAGAAAAGGTATCGAATTGTCGCTCAATCTCTGGTTACGACTTCCTTATTTTGGCACCGACGCTACATATAAATATATATATCCTGAACTTCAAGAAATCATGGATGCCGGAGATATATATTCAACATCGTATGCTTACGCTTCAACAATATTTAATGAAGTGGTTTATAACAACCTTGACTTCGCTTACGATGAAAAAGCTTACTTAGAATTTATCTATCAACAACGTTGGTTAGACTTGTTCCGTCAGCCTAATGAAGCATGGAGTTTGGCGCGTCGTACAAAAGACAACGAAGCTACAACACCTACAACAATCGACCATCAGAAACTCGTAACTTACAGATTACCTTATCCACAATCGGAAGTAACTTACAACTACGACAACTATAACGATCAAGTAAGGAAGATGAGTCATGGCGACACAAGAGAAACCAAGGTATGGTGGATGGAATAATATTAATTAACTTAATTTATACTGAAATGAAAAGATTATTTTTAACTTTATCAATGATGTTGTGTTTAACCATGGTTAACGCACAAGAAGAGTTCGTTATTGATTTCAATAACTACACTACAGGTACACAATGTCTCAACGGACAAGACAGCTGGGCTACACACTATCAGACAGCGGGTTCTTCACAAGACTTTGATGTCGACTATACAGCAGGCGGATTGTTATCGCCAGACGAAAGCGTAGCTGTATTCTATCCTTACGGCGGTGCCGGTGTCGGTAGAACAGCAACTCGTAAAGCTACAAGCAACTTCAATTTTAACTTCAAGAACGGTGGTATCATCGACATGGAATTCGACATCTATCCTGCATGGTGGGGCAACTACGCCGGCGTTGGTTTTGACGCTGACGGCGACGGTCACATCCTCCAAGGAATGACAGATGGCGATGGCGGTGTCTACCTCAGAGTGGCTGGCGCTAACGGACAGGAAAACCATCCTAACATCATGCTCGCCGACGGAACTGAAGTTCTCGTTTCTAACTACAAACAAGAAGGATGGGCAAGATATAAGATGTCGTTCGACTTCTCAGGTCACGACGGTGCCGGTTCTTTGACAGTCTTCGTTAAAGACTTCGACGGCAGCAACTGGGGCGAATGGATGCAACTCGCTGAAGCTACCGAACTCAATATGGGCATCACTCCTAACTCAGGCGATATGCACGACAATAAAATGTGGGACGCTATATTCTACCACTGCCAAGGCGGTACAGGCGGATTCGACAACCTCCTCGTACGTCAAATGCCAGAAGGCAACGTCCAATATATCAATATGCCTGACATACCTAAACAATTAACTATCAATCCTCCTTATACTTTAGAAGCTACTTCAACATCAGGACTTCCTGTTTCTTTCGAGATGATAAGCGGTCCTGCTACTATCGATGGTAACACCTTAACTCTTACAGGTGAAACAGGTACAGTATCTTTGAAAGCTACTCAAGCTGGTAACGGTGAATGGCTCCCAGCTCCAGACGTAGTGAAAACTTTCCAAGTTATTGACCACACAGCTTATCAAACCGACATCACAATTCGTCGTCCTTACGACGG
>SUWS01000104.1 GCA_015061365.1 Lentimicrobiaceae bacterium
ATAGTTCTTTTGTGGAACTACATCAAAGAAAACTCTATTTAACATGAAAGTAGAGAGCGAAGTTTGCAAGTTGAATGATTCGTTTGTCAATGGGACAAACGATGGCGAAGCCTACCCAAAACGTTGGGTTGCTGCTCTTGTTCAGATGAACTGCGAGAAGAAAGTTGCAGCAAAACTTGACAAAATGGGAATTGCAAATTATGTGCCGATTCAGAAAGAGGAACACCAGTGGAGTGACAGGAAGAAAAAAGTAGATAGAATTGTAATTCCAATGGTAGTATTTGTTCGTCTTGCTCAAAATGAAGAAGACGAATTTCGCAAATTATCATTCATCCTCAAATTCATCACCTATCCCGGTTCAAAGGAGTTAGCAACTCCAATACCTGATGAACAAATCGAAAAACTAAAGTTCCTTTTGCATAATGCCGATGCAAAAGTTTCAATCGTAGAAAATCTTAAAGTTGGTGATAAAGTTCGCCTTGTAAGAGGTCCGATGAAAGGTCTTGAAGGAGAACTAAGTCAGATAGAAGAAAACAAGCCCATCGTATCAATCAGAATAGATGGATTGGGGTACGCATGTGTGAGTGTAGAGAAAACTAATCTTGAGATAATTTAATGTTGAATATGAGAAAGTCTTTAAAATATATAGATTGGATTAGCTTAGTGGTTTCTTGTCTTTCCATGATGCTAATGTTTTTAACTCCAGATCCTCTAATTAGTAAAGTTTTATTATTCGCAGCAGGATTAGTAGGTATTGGTTACCTTGGTTATGCTGCTTTTCTGTGGTTTTTCAAAAGAGTAGACTTTGATTGGCACTTAATCAATGGACATTTTTTGAGAAAAGTCATCATCTTAGTTATTTCCATGCCATCTACTATCACTATGATAATGACTTGCATATCTACATATTCACCTGAATCTAAAGAACTGGTTTTTGACAACAATCTCTACAAGCAAAGTATAGAACCTCAAATTGATAAAATTAAAACAGAAGAAACAATTTGTGTAAATGATTCTGTTTTTATAACTAACTTTTCAAGTTATTATACTAATGATATAGACAAAACCTTACCAGATTCTATAAAAACGAAACAAGAGGATCCTCCTGTATTCTGGACTGTATATTATCATTTTATAGATCCAGGTAATCAGCATATGACCACTACGCCAAGTGGGCGTGTATGGGCATCTTTAATTGCCATATTGGGTGTCTTTTTGCTAAATGGTTTATTAGTTTCTTCTATAATCGGTTGGATAGATTCCAGAAAAGAGAAATGGCAAAACGGAAGCCTTCGATACAAACTAAAGCATTTAGGCAGAAACAAATTTGCTGTTATTATTGGAGCTAACGAGATAGCTGCTTCTGTGATTCAAAATCTGTTGACGCCTAAAAAGAAAGGTGAGTTAAACTTTCATTCAGAAGGGGATAATAAATATGTTATTTTGCAGACATCCCGTGATGTTCAGGAAGTAAGGAATGAATTAGAGTCTCGATTGAGTGAAGATCATTTAAAGAAGGTGATAATCTACAAGGCTTTGAGGGACTCAAAAGGTGAATTGAAGAAGTTGCATATTGAATACGCAACAGAGGTATATATATTGGGTGAGACATCTTTGATTGATGGTGGTGAGAGTTATCATGATGCCATTAATATGAAATGCGTGAATATAGTGGCGCACATACTGAATGATGTAAAACGCCAAGGGGATTGGCATAGAAAGGTTTGTAAAGTGCTTTTTGAATACCAAACGACCTATTCTATTTTCTTATTCTCAGATGTCAGTGAAGAAATAAATAAGAATTTGGTTTTTATTCCATTCAATAGGTGTGAATCATGGGCTCGCCGTGTGATGGCAGGAGGAGGCTTTTGCAAGTGTGCAGGCGATAAGGTGAATAGTCTTAATAATGTTTACATGCCATTGGATGGTGATGGAATTAAAAAAGATTCTGATGATCATGTGCATTTTATTGTAGTGGGGATGTCAAAGATGGGTATTGCAATGGGCGTTCAGGCCCTATTGCAAGCGCATTACATAAATTATGCAGCAGCCGAAAAAGAAGGAATCCTAGAGAAAATGAGGATGCGACGAACTCGCTTGACGTTTATTGACAGTAATGCTGATAAGGAGAAAAACTTCTTTATAGGTAGATATCAGAATTTATTTAACATAGTGCGTCACCGTTATATTGACACTACTATTGGCCAAAATAATAATCTTGAGTGGGATGACCCTATGTGGCATGAGAATCTTCCGTGGAGTCATCTGAATACAACAAAAGATGGCCAAATCAAAAAAGGTAATTTTTTGGATATCGAAATTGAATTCGTCAAAGGTGAGTTGGAATCAGAAAATGTTCGTAAATATTTGTTAGACATTTCAAATAGTGAGGATGAATGGGTAAAAAACTCAAAATTGACTATAGCAATCTGCTTAACACAAACCCACCAGGCTATAGCTGCTAGTTTATATATGCCTATAAGTGTTTATGAGAAAGCACAGCAGGTTTGGGTATATCAGCCTGATGCGGAAGATATAATATCAAATCTTAAAAACACGAATCAAGCTGATAAGAGATATAAAAAATTGCGTGCATTTGGAATGGTAGATCGTGATTACATGAGTAATCGCTCTCTTTATCTTAAATCAATCTTAGTTAATGCGATGTATGACCTTAGTGATGGGAACAAGTTTAAGGGATTTGATGTGAAAGATATAGATATGGGGGTTAAGGATAAGTACAAGGAAATTAGAGAGATGTGGAAGAAACTTTCAATTGATAAGAAATTCTCTAATAAGTATTTTGCAGATACAATCATGCAAAAGATACGTTCCATAATCGTCGAACCATTTACTCTTGAAGATTTGAAAGAAGCAATCAATTGTGAAGAGAATAAAGAGATTTTGGCACGATGCGAACATAACAGATGGAATGTTCAGCAACTATTGTTGGGATATTCTCCTTGTCCCCAAAATGTTGATTCAGAGTTTCAATCTTTGGAAATGAATAAGGGAACAGATAGTGCAAGACAGAAAAGAAATGAGATACGTGAACGTTTTGCTCAAGAGATATATAATTGTGAATGGGCAGATTTGAATCCATTTCAGCGACAGGAACTTACTAAAGCGGATTCAAGCTTATGTAAAGATGGCGAATGCGAAAATATGGAGATCTGTAAGAAATACGCCAAATATCGTGATGAATATTATAAAACCCCTTATGGTATTTTTGATAAGGTAAAGGAAGATTATAAAACAGGAGAAAATCGAATGCACGCTAACATATGTTCATATGATCATCTTGATGTCGTAGACTCTGGAGCAAAAGGTTACGATGCGACACTCAATAGTAAAATATCAATGTTTATAGAGAAAGTGGATTTATATACTCCTTCTGAAGAAAAGAAAAAAATAGTTTCATAAGTAAAATCAAGCATTTCTTTAGTGCGTGAATATAATAATGACTGATCAACAAATAATAGAAGCCCTGATTGCTCGGGATGAACGAGTGACTAAGCAGTTCTTTTTCGGGAACTGCCGTCCGCTTTTTCTGAGCATCATTCGTTATGTGTTCTCATATGAGGTGGATTATGATGAGTTCGTAAATGAATTCTATCTGCACCTTATGGAGAACGATGCGTATCGTTTAAGACAGTTTCAAGGTCGCAGCACCATCTATCAGTGGATGAAAGTAATTGCTATTCGCTACTTCATTGCGAAGCGTGATAGTATGATAGATAACGACTCCAAAGATACTCTTTTAGATAGTGTTGTACAAAACGAGACTGTTGATGGAGAAAAGAAGCTGACGGCAAAGATGGATATAGAGCGTCTGTTTTCCCTAATGCCTAACAGGCGCTATGTCTATGTCATCAGAAGATTGGTTTTGCAGGAAGCTGAGCCTAAAGTTGTTGCTCAAGAACTTAGAACCAATGTAGATAATTTGTATAACATTAAGAAGCGTGCTATTGCAGCATTGACAGAGATAGCACTAAAAGATGTAGAGAAATATGAAAAAGAAATCAGTAAATAATATCCCAGCAGAGGTATTGGCAGCATTCCTTGATGGCAATGCTACTGTGCAGGAGAGCAAAGAGATATTGGGTGCTCTCTCTGAGGATGCTGAATTGAGAGAATTATTCCATATTTCTCAATCAGTAGATGCAGAATTGGGGGTGATACCACAAGATTGTGAATTTATACCAATGACAGCAATGGCAGCAACTTGTAATGAGGAGAATTATTGCTGTTTAGAGTGTGAAAAATATATCCTTTGCAAACTAAATATCGAATTTGACGAGGAACAACTCCTCCAGAATGCCATTCAAA
>SUWS01000040.1 GCA_015061365.1 Lentimicrobiaceae bacterium
TAAATAATCCTCGCTATGAGCTTCAAAGTTAATTTCACAAAGAAAAGCAGCAACAGACTTGCTGGTATAATAACGGTCTCCTGTACCATAACTTGTACAAACTGGATGTTCGGCGATACTGTAGATATTGCCTTATATGACTGCTACGGCCAGAATCCTTGGTATTACAGAGATCTTAAATTCAAGTCGGGTCAGTCATATACTTTCGATTATGATACCGTGGGATGGCAATGGTGTCAGGGTGATTATATCGCCATCGTGGATAAAAATAACAAGATACTCCAAAAATGGCATCTTCAGATTCCGGAATATCGTCCCGGCGAATGTCCTGAATGTCATGGCACTCATAAATGCAGAGCTTGTAACGGAGAAGGTTACGTCTATCCGAGAGGTAAGATGTGGCAATTCAAACGCTGCGAGAGATGTGGCGGCACCGGAATATGCCAGACTTGCGACATCCCGAGACGTAAACAAAAATTTGGTGGCGGTCCTACAGGTCTTAAACCATTTTAAATACTACTAATATGGGACTTAAAGGTGATTTTTCTTGGATTCAATGCATGAGACAAGGCGGACGTAAAGCTATATCGTTTACCTTGACTTGTAATAATATGCTTCAAAGCGAGACATTCGACGCAGCAATTATTGATGGCAGCGCACAATTACAACCTATGATGTTTCGTCAACTAAATCTGCCCGCAAAGAAATCTCTTCGTTTTGATTTCGACACCGTCGGCTGGGATTGGTGTCAAGGTGATACCTTCGCCATCTTAGATAAAAAAGGTCAGGTGGACAAGAAGTGGCAACTTAATCTGAAAGTTCCTGCTCCTGGAGATTGCAAGGAATGTCATGGCACTCATAAATGCAGATATTGTAACGGCATAGGAAGAATTACGAATTATAAGACTCATGAAATATCGTCGTGTCAGACTTGCTACGGGACTGGTATTTGTCAGACATGCTATGTTCCCATGAGAAATCAGCAGTTCTTCGACAATGGTTATAATCCAATGCCGAATCTTGAAATGAACCGACAAAGAAGAATCAACGACTTAAGGATGCGCATCTATGAGTTGCAATCTAAAATAGATAAAATGGAATGGGACGAGAGAATGGCACGAAGGCGAGGTACAAATGTATCTTCATATTTTCTGTCGCGCAGTCTGCTACAACTTAAATACACTTATCAAACGCAGATTATCAAGCTTCAATCTGAATTGAGGCAATTGGAAAACAATTTTTAAATCATAACAATCATGAACATAACAATCTCCTTCTCAGAATTAAAAGAAATCATAGCGGAGAAAACCAACAATAAAGTTGACATTGATCTTTGCTTTGTTCAAAGAGATACGATAAAAATATCATATAAACCGATACCTTTCTTGCCGGCAATAGGTATTAATGTCAAAATCGATGAAATTGATAATTCAAAAATCTGTCTCTCATACGATGCTGGTAATGCCATCGATATGGTAATAAAAGGCTTGGTCGCTTTCTTGGATGATAATATCCCTAAAGAAATCGTAGAACTTGATACCTCCAATCAATCAGTCTCAATTCATCTCGATAGTATCGAACAGTTACAAAAGCCTTTGGAGATGATGGAAATTCAAGATGTTTGGTTTGAAGATAATGCTGTCTGCGCTAAAATAAAACTGATGGTTTAAAGTTTATAGCTGTAGTAATTATACAAGCCATGATCGCCGATTTAAACAAAATACAATTAGGCAGTAGCTTTTTTGCGAAGATAATATGTCGGGAAAAGTCTATTGGCAAACTTCGTGACGGTACTATATATGTACTTACAGGAAACAAAAGTGAGTGGAACGAGGCTGTCGTCAAGATGCAGGAATCCATTAAGACGAGTAAAGTAAGATCGCTGTGGCGTCTGCCATATAATATGGAGACTTTGACAGATTTCTCAGTGTTGGAAAGTGATGCTGGACTATTGTTACATCTGTTTGAAGATGGTCGTCTTTATAATCTGATAATGCCATTATATACTCCAGACCGTAGCTATAAATGTTATCTCATCGGAGAGCTCGAAGATGTTAATGATATGGGGGCGGCTTTTGGTTTCATGACCGTCGATGCGCAGAAGGTGTGCGATGAATGTTCATTTAGCGCATTCGCCACTTCCATAGAAACAGCCCCCGATAAGGCGAAAGATGTATGGATGCATCTTATAGATTATAACAGCAGTAATTTCATGCCAAGGGGTGGTCAAATATCGTTTAGAGGTAAGTACAACACTTCTGCAAGCGAATATACCTTCTTCGGTAAAGGTTTTGAAAAGATGATTAATATTCCGAAAATGGAATATGCCGACCTGATAGATAGTCTGAAGAAGTTGCCAGATACAGTTGAATCCCTGCTGAAAAATAATGATGAATGTTTCTATGAAAACCAGATTGAGTATGTGAAGATATGCCAAAACCTAAGTGCTGTAGATAAAAATGAACTGATATTGGAATTATGCAAGAGAATCAACGACAAGAAAATCTTGGCTGATGCCATCGACACTGTGATAAACAAAGGTAAGTCATCCCGCTTGAAGGTGCGTGTCGTCTCGAAAGCTCGTGAGAAAAGAATCGACGGTCGAAGAATGTACGGTGACTGGTGTACCTATTTGGTTGATGAGAACGGAAACAAACGGTGGCTCGACTTTGAACCTGCCGCTCATGTGATATATATCATGAACCTTATCAATCGCTTAAAAAATCCTGACACTCCCTCTGTCGTAAAGGTCGTTAATAATAAGCAGACTTTCATCGATATTTATAACACGATATATGTATATGATGGCGATGGCATCGAACAATTTAATCGGTTGGCCGGAAATGTTGAAAAAAAAGATGGTACCGGATTTGAAAGGAAACGTCTTACAGATTGTTATAAGATTATCGCCAATTGTGTCAACATCCAATGTTCGTTCTTCAACGAGAGTCCTTCTCCTTACATAACGAATTACGACAAACCACTGACAATAGATGCTGGTTTGATTGAGATGTCGGATATATTTATGAATCAAGAAAGAATCAAAAGACTTTTTGAAAATAAATAGGTGGCTTGCACCTATAAGTTCTCATTTTGAGCGTCAGTTGCATTTTTGAAAACGTAATGACAAAAATGTAACTGACGCTTTTTTAACTTAAAATATTTTGGAAATGAGAACAATCGCCACCACCAACTTCGCCGAACCAAAGATCAATGTATCTGTATCGGGAAACAACATTCAGAAAGAATACGCCTCTCTTATTGAAAAGATAAAGACTGATGAGAGATTTGCCTATAAGTTTTTATATGGTTCAAGCCAAAAATCTGGAATGAGCATCTCTCCTATTCGCTCGCGTATCATAAATCAGATTTACAGCACATATCATGTCAAAGTTGAACCTCAGGTTTTTTCTACGGTTCTTTATGAACATCTATGGGCTGAAGGAACATGGAAGCCTTTTGAATCATGTCCGAAGAATGCTGCTTTCTTTTCATGGCTGAGTAAAGTGGCTTTCAGAGCGGTTCTCAATTATCTTGAAGATAATGCCTTCGTGAAAATATCGCGTGCGCGTACAGTCGCTAACACCCGCTTGGATCTGTTGAACAAGCCTGTAGTTTATCGCAATGCTGTTATTAACGACATGATTGAGGATAAAAAGATAAAATCTTTTCTTAAGTCGGTATATGTCGAATGTCTTGAAAAGAATGACATAAAGAAACATTTTAATTTGAACGATGAATCGTACGAGATGATGTTCCAAAAATCGGAGGATCTGCTTAAGAAGTCATTGATAGAGAAACTGCATTGTTATGACGACGCATTGACCGACAAGTCTCAACGTAAGATTTTGCTGTCTTTTGAGGATTGTTTGGGCGTTGATAGTATCATAGATAACGACGATGTCAACAATCTTATCTACGATGTCTTGAATATCAAGCCCGGTGATCCTGACGCAAAAATAAAAGTCGAGAAATTCCTTTATGACTTTTCCGACAATCTTCCATGGAAAGCCGAAGATAAATTTGTATGGCAGTCTCGTTATATCAAGGAAATGTCTCCTGTTGAAGTAGCTGCTGCATTGCATAATCGTTCCCGTCCTTGGGTCGACACCCGCTTCAGCAGACTGAATCAAAAATTCCATGAAGCCATTAATGAATGGTGGTACGAGATGACAGTCTTCGTGGCATGATAATGACATTTCCAACAATCTTCATTTTTTCTCAAAATTATATGATAGAAAATGGAGATTGCTCCGTTCTCTCTATATATAAATCATTTTTCCTAACTAAAAAATAACCAACCATGATATTAAAACAGAACATATATTTTGAGGGTTTTATCATTATCGAGATGATAGAAAAAAGTTCTACTTACCGTGAGGTTTATCGTGCTAAAGATCTTTACGATAACTATTGCGATATAATAGTTTACGACTTGAAATCATTGCCGGAATGTTATGAGGCTGAAATAATCCCTGAGTTTAACATGCTTATGAGACCTTCTGCCGATTGCCTGCCCAAATATATCAATGGCGGAAGATATGAGGTTGATGATCTCTGTATAGCATGGATGGCGGTAGAAAGAACGGATGCATCGCCGCTTTCCGGCTCTCTGAAGATGATAGTCGATTCCGATGTCGATGTCGTCTTGCATCAGTTTCGCAAGCTTCTCATTAATGTCGACAAGCTGTCAATCGCATTAGATGGCAGCTGTCATAATAATATAAATTGTGACACCATCAAAGTGTCGGAAGGAAAAGACGGTCTGCCCGAATTTCATCTCTCGGGATTGGAATGCGTCTCTAACTCAAGTCAGGGTAATCCGACATTCGACACCGACATTCAATCGAAATTCTTTCGCGCTCCTGAGACATTACTCGGAAGATATAATATCACAACCGATATTTTCTCTCTTGGCGTGGTCTTGGCGATATGTCTTCAAGGCAAACATCCGTGGCAGTCGGTCATCGATGAGAACAAAGACGTTACATTGAAAGGTTTTATAAAGTCGATCCGACAACAAGAGCCTGTACTCGATATTCCAGAAGAGATTAAGTATATCGTGCAAAAGGCTATTGCCGTGAAACCTTCATTGCGTTTTAGTTCAATAGAAGAGTTCTGTATGTTGATAGAAGACTATCTTGGGATAGATATCTCTGAACATTATACTGTAGAAAAATTCTATTTGACACATGAAGATAAGAAAGCGGAAGAAAATGAAAAAGAAAACGAAGAAGACAGCGATGACGATGAAGACGAATCGTACGATCCTTTTAAGCAGCAGGCTCCGTCTCAACCTGAGATTAATCTGAAGATAGAACGTGTCAAGGGAAACGGCTTCAAAGACGTGGCTGGGATGTCTCATCTTAAAAGTATGCTGACCAGGAACTTTATCGATATCTTTAAAAATGCGGAGTTGGCGAGACAATATAAGATCACGCCTCCTAACGGTATTCTTTTATGGGGACCTCCCGGCAATGGCAAGACTTTCATCTCAAGGAAGTTGGCGGAGGAATGCGGCATGATGTATTGTATGGTCAAGCCCAGTGATTTAGGAAATATCTACATCCACGGTTCGCAGAAACTGATCGCCGACTTGTTCAAACGTTGCGAAAAAACAGCTAAGAAGAACAAATGCGGGGTGCTTCTCGTGTTCGACGAGTTCGACGCCTTGGTGCCGAGACGAGACAAAAACGACAAGAACGACAACCAAGCCGATGAAGTGGCGGAGTTCCTTACACAACTTAACAACTGCGCGGAGAGAAACATCTTTGTTGTGGCGATGACAAATCGTATCGACGCCATAGACCCTGCGGTGATGCGTAAAGGCAGAATCGATCAGGCTATTTACGTGGATCTGCCCGACAATGAGGCTCGCAAGGAACTCTTCAATATCGAACTTAACGACATCCCTCATGATGACATCGATATGGAACGTATAGTTCGGTTGACAGAGGGCTTCTGCGCAAGCGACATCACCTTTATTGTGAAAGAATGTTCTCGTTGCACATTTCAAGAATCGGTGAAAACAAAACATATTGTCAAAATAAGTCAGGAACGATTAGAGAAAATCATAAGTTCTACAAATCCGTCTGTAAGCCATGATGAAATTCGACATTATGAGAAACTTCGTGAAAGCTTTGAAAGAGGCAGAAATAACGATCGCCCTAAAATAGGATTTAATGTGTAAATATAAATAAAACATAACAATTAAAATTTAACGCTATGAAACATGAATTAATTTTAGAACAATTGAAGATCATGGGATTCGATCCGGTCTGTATAGATGATGAAAAATATTTATTCGAATACAAAGAGATGAAATTCATATTGACAAATGACAGTGACAACGAGGATTTTCTTTCGATTTCAATACCTTGGGTCTATGAACTTACAGAAGAGAATAAGATGTGTGTTTATGAGACCGCAAACCTGATAAATACACTTGTCAGATATGTCAAACTGACGATTCATGATGAATATATATCGATGGTATTTGAACACAGATTAGCAGAGAATGAAGATTTGGAAGATCTCTTGGAGAACATTATCCATGCTCTATCAGCATCATTATCAGTATTCCTTAAAAAGATGAAAGGTGAGAAAATACCTTATTTGGATTATAATCCAGAAGAAGACGATGATGAAACTGATGATTCGACGGACGACTCTGACATCGAATTGGAATCTGAATTAGAGAAGTTATTGGAAAACATTGATGATTAATCTTTATACAATAATAGTATGGACACTTACAAATTAGCTAGGAATTACATCTTAAAACGCAGGTTTAAAGTTATTGAAGACAGCGAAGATTGTATAATATTTCGTTATCAGTTAGAGAATATTTATATTTGTCAGGAACTACAGAGTGAAGGTTCCTTGATTATAACACTGCCGATATTAAAAGATGAGTCGAATGTATATTATGACGTATATAAATGCTGTAATGATGTTAACGCCGAGTTGAAGTATGCCAAGGTTTATATATCAGATAACTGGATTCTGGCTGCATCCGAAATATCATGTCTTGGTAAAAAAGATTTAGAACATCAGATGAATGTCGGATTGCAAAGTTTGGTTATAGCAAAAGCGAGATACGAAAAGAAGTATTTAGAAAAAGATTAACAAAATATGATGTAATCTGTTTTGTTTTGATATTGTATTGAAGTATTTTTCTTATCTTTACAAAACTTAAAAACTTTTTAAACCATGTTAACAATTATTTGCATCACAGTATTAGCTTATTTCATTATGGGAAAAGATTTCAGCTCTCTTTTGGAGAAAGTAAAAAACATCGATTGGCGCGAGAAAGCCGATGAGTTATTTAAAAAACTACGTCCTTACGCCATCAAAGTCGGGCGTGCAGCGGCGACACCATTACTGCAGTTCTGGTATGTGCTTCAAGACGATAACACATCAACTCTCGACCGTGTTCTCATCTATGCAGCAATCATCTACACCATAGTGCCGATGGATTTGATCCCAAGAAGCGTCTATAAATTATTAGGTGTGTTAGACGACGGTGCCGCAATGCTTTACGTCTATAAAAAGATTAAAGACAAAATCACTCCCGAAATCATGATGAAGGTGGAAGACACTCTCAACGAATGGTTCGGGGCTGAATATGAGATTCTATAGGTGATTTCTATAAATTATTTTGTTATGACAACCAACTACAAATATCATAATCTTCCTGAATTGGAAGGAAATTACACTCGTCAGAATATCGTTGTTTTCAGCGGTGCCGGCATGAGCGCCGAGAGTGGATTGTCAACTTTCCGTGACAAGAACGGACTCTGGAAACAATATGATTGGGAAAAATTAGCGAGCATAGAGGGATTCAGAGAAGACCCTCAGGCGGTGCTCGATTTCTATAATATGCGCCGCAGACGTCTCTTGGAAGTAGAACCAAACCACGCTCATTATCTTATAGCCGAACTCGAGAAGTGGCATGACGTGACTATAATAACCCAGAATGTCGATGACCTGCACGAAAGAGCAGGTAGCAGCGATGTGCTTCATCTGCATGGTGAGCTGAAAAAAGTGACATCATCATTGAATCCATTGTCGATGAAATGTATTAAGGAAATGCCACTCAATATCCCTATACGTCTAGGCGACAAAGCATCCGACGGTTCGCAACTAAGACCTTTTATCGTATGGTTCGGAGAATATGTTGATAACTTCAGCAGTGCCGCAGATTTGGTACGTAAGGCAGACATCTTCGTCGTGATAGGCACTTCGCTCACCGTTCATCCTGCCGCTGGTCTTATTCATTACGCTCATCGTGAGATACCTAAATTTATCATAAATCCAGGTGATGTTGATTGTCCAGAAGATTATACTCATATCAAGGAGGATGCTACTAAAGGTATCGAGACCTTCATCGACTGGATATTGAAAGAACTCGTAGATGAACATCATAGTTATCCTATTCCTAAACGACCAAATCTTCCTTTAGAAGAAATAGAAATACCTGAATGGTATCGTGAGAAATATGGATCGGATATCCCTATTGAACGAATGAAAGGAAAATGTGAAATAGAAATTAGTGACAATAAATTGTTCTATTAAAAAAATTTATTTGCAAAATGATAGATTATAGAGTCTGTCCTACTCTGATACTATATAATCAACATTGTATAACCTTAAAATTTTATGTTATGTGACGGATTTTAGATTGTTACGTAATCTCGGTGAAGTTAGCGTAACTAGAAAGAGTGTAAAGATAAAAAGAGTGTGAAGATAAAATGAATTATTAACAAATAATAAATAAAAGTTATGGAACAGATTATAGGGCGTTATTGTAAGGATTGTGTTGTTTATTCTGACACTTTGGAGCAGGATGCTCGTAGCATAATTTACGGTTTTGTTAATCATAAAATGTTTGAGAACAGTAAGATAAGAATTATGCCTGATGTTCATGCAGGTAACGATATTGTTGTGGGATTTACCGTTCCTTTTGAGAATCATGTCAATCCTGATCATATTGGAGGGGATATAGGATGTACAGTCAGTACAAGTATAACGACAGCAAAGGTCAATAAAGAACAATTTGAGGAAATAGAACGGCTTATACGTGAGAACGTAAAGTTTGGATTGACTGCTCATGAGACAACGGTGTTCAAGATAGCTGAACTATATGCACATCTGAAAAAACGTATCTATGAAGCCAGTGTGGCGTTACCAGAGTATGTCAACAATGTTGAGATGTCGGAAAAAGGTATCAAGAATATGCTTGACAGAATAGATATGGATGGTTCAACTTTCTTCCATCAAATAGGAACAGTAGGTAGCGGCAATCATTTCGTTGAGATAGGTATCACCTCTGAAGGAAACTACGCTATCACCGTTCACTGCGGTAGCCGTAACTTCGGACAGAAGGTGTGGAAATACTGGAAAATGATTGCGTCAAACCCTCAGTTTAAGCATCCTGCTGTTGGTTATCTTGTTGACGAACAGATGAAGGGCTACATAACTGATATGGTCATCGCACAGGCATACGCCGAATTCAATCATATAACTATCCATCGCATCATTACCGACATATTCAGAACCGTATGCGGTAGTTTTGAGATTACGGAACAGATAATAACGACTCACAACTACATCGATTTCAAGAGTCGTATGATACGTAAGGGTGCTGTTGCCTCCATCAAAGGAGAGAAACTTGTGATACCTTTCAATATGCGCGATGGTCTGATTGTATGTGAAGGTAAGTCGAATCCGGAATGGAATTGCTCGGCACCTCATGGGGGCGGGTCGCCTTTTGTCACGTTCCGCGGCTAAGGAACTCATCGACATGGAAGAGTATAGGGAATCTATGAAGGATATTTATTCGACATCGGTGCAGAACGACACCATCGATGAAAGTCCGATGGCGTACAAAGATCCTAAAGAAATTCTTAAAGCAATAGAAGATACCGTAGAAGTTCTATACTTCATCAAACCGGTTATCAACATGAAAAATCGAAGCAACGTTTGACAATAGACGAGGAGCAGGACTAAACCTGCTTCTCTTTTAAAAAGAAATCATAAATCAATAAAAGCTGGAATAAATATGGATAATATAATAAACATAGGTGATATTTTAATAGCCGAATATAAAATTCTATAAGTGATTTCTATAAATTAAAATCAATAAATAAACAAATATAAAACCATGAAAAGAAGAATATTATTGTTATGTTCTGCTGTTGCCGTTATAATGGCAATTGTCGCAATATCGTTTAAGTCGCAGAACAAAAAAGATTTCTTATACGAAGATAAGCAAAAACAAGAGATTGCTCCGGATCAAAATGATACTTTATTGAATGATGAGCAGAAGCCTACACTCGAAGTGTTTGGCTGCGAGTATTCCTATGTGAAATATGATGAGAAAAGACACCATGACTCAGCTACCGCTTATATAGGTGATGATTTCGATATATTGTATGCCGATGACGATGTGATGTATGGATACTACATTAAACCTGAAACTGGTTCCGATTATTTGTTTAATAACAAAGGCTTCCTGGCAGAAATAGTTTTGACGACAGATATAATAGATTCCTGTGACGTGAATAAATATTATATAGAGTTAGTCGGCAAAGATTTTGCTCTTGACTTCAACGACAAAAACAGCATTAAGGAATTTATGGATTATACTTCTGTGAAACCTCATTTTGAGAGGACGTTCTATGAACATCAATATGAGGTGGCGTATTATGCTGACAATGACACTGTATGTTATTACTGTTCATACGACTTATATGTGGATTTCCCTGATAAGGATATGAAATATTATAATGAAATAGCAAGATGGATAGCTGACTTCTTGTATGAATCGATAAACTATGAACAGGATATAAATCCATTGACAAGTTTGTATATAGGATATAATAAGCATAAGGTTGACAGCTGCAATTATAAATATGACATAATAGATATAGACAGTTTATCTAAATCTCTTGCGGATAAATATTATGAATATGTTAAGAAAGAGAATGAGAATGATGTTTGGTATAGTGTGAATACTATTATGTTTTTATCCCATGATTTCCGCGCAATGATAGTGAAGGACAACTATGTTACATATCAGATGTATACTGAAAATTATGAAGGAGGTGCTCATGGATATTATACCGAAGAGCTTGTTTCGTTTGATCCAACCACAAATAAAGTAATTGACTGGGAGTATCTGTTCCGACCAGAGTGCAAAAAAGATGTAGATAAAGTATTTCTTGACTATGCGGTTAAAGATGAAAAGATTATTGAAGTGTTTGATACTACCGATAATTTGTTTAGTGTATTTGCCGCAAGAGACGAGAATGACAATATTATGGATATACTTAATTTACCGAGACCTGGACTTGCCGATGAAGGTATATGTTTCTCATTCCAACCATACGATATTTCATGCTATGCCGACGGAACGTTCCATATCATAGTGCCGTATGACAAGTTGGAACCATATCTGACCGACAGAGCAAAAGAGGTGTTGGGATTTTGAAGACTGCTGTATAATTGTGAGAAATCAAACTACTGATGAGAGAAATTAGTTCTGCCCATTGATGTGGGGGAAATTAATAATAAATAGAACCAGCTTTAAATAAACAATTAACACTTAAACAACATGAGATTTTTTAGAAAAAAGAACAAAACTAACTCTATTGACAAGCACGGCGAACGATTTGAATTTGAGTATAGGGTATTACCATCTGTAGCCACTTTTAGTCCGTGCCAACTTTTTACAATTGACCATCAGGGAAGCGAGCTGCTAAATTTCCTATATAGTTGTTTTGATGAATTTAAAGATGCGAGTTGGATTAAGGAGTACATCGCAAACTCATCTATGGCAATCTACGACGCATCCGAAGGTCAAATATCATTGCTAAAACTCGCTGAACCTGAGACATCACCTGAACTTGCGTATGTCGCAACAGTACTGCCTAATCATTTGTCTGAGAATATGAAAGATGAGGAAGATATTTTTTATCGACCATTCTACATCCTTGCAAAGATGGTTGATAATTGGTGTTTTGGCGAGGTGAAATATGTCGATAATATAGGAGATGGCATTTATTATACAACATACTACAAGATGACAGACAAGGCTGATCCAGTACAATTTATCGAGTGGGTGATGGAGCGAGAGGGACTGACAAAGAAGAGTGAGAATATAATGCACGACCCTGTTGCAGATTTTTTAAATAACAGATAAGACTGCTGATATGTGTTAATAATTTATGTCATCGCTCTACTACGTCTCACGCATCCAATTCATTAATTTATTCCGTCTGGCATTTAAGAAGCCATCAAAACTCAAGATGTAAATTTAGTTTTTAAAGTATGCCGAACTTTAACAAAAAGGATTCAAATTGGAATTTAAAATAACGAATAATATGTATTATAATAAAATTTTAGGTGGAATTGTCGGTGATATCATCGGTTCTACACGTGAATGGAATAATGTCAAAACTGAGGATTTTGAATTGTTGCCAGTTGGCAGTCGCTTTACTGATGACACCGTGATGACTTTGGCTGTTGCCGAATGGTTAATGACCGACCCAACGCATAGTGAGCGTGCACTTGTGGAGTGTATGCAGCGTTTGGGTCGTAAGTATCCCAATGCAGGCTATGGCGGAATGTTCCGTCGTTGGCTTAATGCAGAAAATCCGGAGCCATATAACAGCTTTGGCAATGGCTCGGCTATGCGTGTGAGCCCGGTGGGCTTATATGCCAACTCAATGGAGGAGGCATTGGAGCTTGCTCGCATCACAGCATCTGTGAGTCATAATCACCCCGAAGGTATTAAGGGTGCGCAGGCAATTGCAGCCGCCATATATCTGAAGCGGACAGAAATGTTTGATGTGGAAGGTAAAATCAAACGCTTTGTTGAGAAGCATTTCGGATATAACCTTGATGCTGATTTAAGGGAAATCTGCAAGGACTACGCTTTCGATGTCACTTGTCAAGGAAGTGTTCCCATTGCAATTAAAGCATTTTTGATGGAACCATATAGTGCGGAACAGGCAATCCGTTTAGCAGTGTCAATGGGCGGCGATTCTGATACTATCGGATGTATGACAGCTTCAATAGCTACGACAGAAAAACCATTTACAATCAGTAGCAGTTGTCTCTCACACGAGATTGAAGATAAATGCCGAGAGTTGCTTCCTCCCGATTTGCTGGATATCAATGATCGTTTCTTGGCTTTTATCAACCGTCCTTTGAATCAGTCATACGAAGTTGATGAAAACGGAATTATTTACGCTGGTGAATATCCAGGTGACAAGGACGAGACAGTGGCTAAACGTAAGATAGAGCAGATGTATCACTTCGGTATCCGCCACTTCATCGACCTTACAGAGGAGGGAGTGCACAGTCCTTATAACCACTTGTTACCGAGCGATACGACATACACTCGTTTCCCGATAGTTGATTGTGGCGCACCAAAGAGTGTTGAGTCTGTTCATCGATTGATGTTACGTATCGAGGAACTAAAGAAGATGGACGGTTATGTGTATGTACATTGCTGGGGCGGTGTTGGTCGTACAGGAACAATTGTAGCTTGTTATCTGTCGCAAAATCGGGATGAACCTGATCTGAACCACACTTTAGAGGTGCTTCGCAGAAATTTCTCAAAGATGCCAAAATCTGCCTATAGAGAAACCCCTGAGACGAAGGTGCAGATTGACTTTATCGAGCAATTCATAAATGCCAGCAAGTCATACAAAGAAGAAAAATCTAAGCGAGTAGTTGACTGCATTCGTGGTTCGCTGATGGCGGGTGCTGCAGGCGATGCTTTGGGTTATGAGGTTGAGTTTATGAGCAGTCGTGCTATCCTCTCACGTTTTGGCGAACAAGGCATCACCAAGTTCGCTCTTGACAACGATGGCAAAGCTCTCATCAGCGACGATACGCAGATGACGCTATTTACCGCTAACGGTATGCTTATGGGATTAACTCGTGGACATATGCGTGGTATCGGTGGTCGCCCTGAAAATTATGTTATGGGGGCATATCTCGATTGGTATTATACGCAGACTGGCAGAAAACGGGAAATGCTAATTAACGACTGGCATCCAACTTGGCTGCGCGACCTGCCTGAAATGGCTCAATTCCGCGCTCCAGGAAACACTTGTTTGAGTGCTTGTGAGAGTATATTTAGAAATGAAGAAGTTAGTAACAACAGCAAAGGCTGCGGCGGAATTATGCGTGTAGCTCCTATGGCTTTGCTCGATGCGGGTTATGCTTCAAGAAACGAGAATGGATATTCCATCGAGGAACTAGCCGAGGCTGGCGGCGAGATTGCCGAGTGTACACATAAGCATCCGCTCGGTTTCCTGCCTGCATCACTGCTTACTGTGCTGCTATATAAAGTTGTCCCGATGTCGGTAAAACAAGTACAGGAGGAAATTGACGATATTGTTGCCGACACTCTAAATGTACTTAACCGCATATACAAAGGTAAATACGAGTCCGACAAGCGATACTTAAAGGAATTGACCGAAATGGCTATGCTATTGGCTCATTCCAATATTTCGGATGCCGATGCTATCCGTCAGTTAGGAGAAGGATGGACCGCTGAAGAGACTTGGGCAATTGCACTCTTCTGTGCTATTCGACATATCGACAGTGTGGAAAATGCAATCATAGCTTCTGTAAATCACGACGGTGATAGCGACTCGACAGGTTCAGTTTGCGGCAATATTATGGGTGCGATCTACGGCTACGAGCATATCAAGGAGCGTAATATCTTCTGCCCTGAAGGTAGGAAATTGGAAGAGACTCTCGAACTCTCGGAAATTATCCTCGCTCTCGCCGACGACCTCTCAACTGGATGTATCATCAGTGAATATGATCCTATCGACACTCCGGAAAAACGTCAATGGTATGAACGCTATTGCGAGATGAAACCTACTGGTATTGGCTCAAAGTAATATGCTCTAATTGATAGAATTGACATAAGTTCAACTCTATAAAAACAAAGAAGAACATATAAGGTGTTTTGCCCGAGCTGTGGGCACACCTCATATTTTTGGCAAAATTTTTAATTACGTAAATATTACGCATATAATTATAATTATATGAAAGAATTACTTAATCGGTTAATTGCCCTACGCAAGAGTGGCGATAAAATGCATGAAATGACTCTGCCAAAAACGAGTAAACAAAATGTTACTCCAGAATGGATTGACACTCTCAAAAAGAATGAAATCTTTGTTTTTGGATGCCGTAATTCAGGCAGGCACTTTGATGGTGCGTCGAATTTTGCATTAAAGCACTTTGGAGCAGTGATGGGACAGCGAGAAGGTCGTCAGGGACAATCATACGCGATTCCTACTATTGGAGGAACTATCGGATTGAATGAAATCCGCAAATCGGTTGACACATTTACCAAGTATGCAACTGAACACCCAGAGTTGCACTTCCTCGTGACTCCTGTTGGATGTGGAGGAGGATGTTGTAAAGTGTGGGAGATTGCTCCAATGTTTCGTAAGGCATCAAGACTACCAAATGTTAGTCTGCCACAAGATTTCTGGATAGAACTTGATAAAGGACGAATCGCTGAAGTGAAACAGAAACTGGCAGTTAAGTGTGATGCGTTGTTGGATATGGTGTCTGAGTTTTTCGGGGAGTTACGATTTATGAGATTAAAAATGATGTCTCCAAGCCGACTATATAGTGAGCTGATAAGCCGAGACTGCCACACGATATCGCTATCTGAACAAATGGAGTGGGCAGAGTTCTATGATGCAGCTATTACAGGTTCTTGGAATGCCAGATACTTGATAAACCACTCCACGAAATGCGCTTATATGGTTCTCAATAACAAAAAGCGAGTCAGATGGATAAAAGATAGAGATATAGATTGGAATGGCTTTCAAGACTTACCAAAAGAGGTGCAGAAGAGAGTTCGCCGAAGAGAGTGTAAATATACTTTCGGAACGATAGACGAATATAAGGATGGGGTTACAAAGATAATCTGGCAGATTAGTCCTGATGGCAGATATCACTACCTCGACAAGTGGTATGGAGGTAAAACCACTGATGAAAAGGAGATTTGGCTTAAAGGGAAAATTGACATGAATTGTATGTTTGTAGAGAAACTTCAGATACATATCAGGGAAGATTAGAAACGAATAGATAGATTGTATGCAGTGACTTGCTCTATATAACAAAGTATGTTGTAATATGGAAAAGAAAAAGATTATAATTAATGACCACGAAGCTGTGAATTTGGGACTGAGCGTCAAATGAGTAATATGTAATATTGAGTCAAATAAATTTGAGCCTGTGAAAAAGAAAAAATATCATAAAGAACTCAGAAAGCAAGGTATTAAAAATTTCAAGAGAGTACTTATTCTGAAATGCCATGTCTGCGGTAAATTTGAATGTAATCCATTGATGTTAAATAGTGATGAGCCTGGGTATTTCATTGGCGCAGAGACAGCTGCATATTTAAATTGTATGCGCTGGATACGAAATCGTAAAGGCAAACAGCGTATCGAAGTCGGAGATATTAGATATGCAAAAGTATATTTTCCAATATGTTGCAAAATCGGCGATGAGTTTGTTGTTGCCGAGAACGAATTTGAAGATTTTGAAGAAATGTTTTTTGCAACTTTGAAATTGCTGAAAATAAAAAGACATACTGGACGCTCAGCAATCGTAAAAGTTAAAATTTTATCTTTGGGTAACTACTTCTCGTTCATGAAAACTATCTCTGAAGAGCAGAAGGTTCATATAGCCCAAATGGGTTATGAATATAAGTTGGGGAATAACGATTGGATTGAACTTAGATGCATTGGGAAGCAAAAATTATACGCAGTATGTTGTGTATATGGAGGAGGCGATGAAAGATACGAAGACTTGATTTATACTGACAACAATAGAATCGATCATTTGGTGTATAGTTCATATGAAAGCTTCCATGAACATCAATGTTTTTTGGGTGATAAAATTCTTGGATTTCACAAGTTAAGCCCTTTTTATGAGTTCGAGTGAATGGGTTTTCCAAGATAGTATGGCAAATTAGTCCTAATGGTAGATATTACTATCTCGATAAATATTGTGGAGGCAAAACTACTGATGAGAATGATATTTGGTTGCAAGGAGTAATTGATGCTAATTGTCGGTTTGTAGAGAAACTTCATATATATATAAGAAGATTAAAGCAGAGAGATAGATTTCACTAATTATAACACTCTATACCATAAAAAGATCGTATAATGGAAGAGATACAGAACATCATCAACGGCCACGAAGCGGTGGATTTAGGTTTGAGTGTCAAGTGGGCAGCATGCAATATAGGTGCAAGCAGCCCCGAAGAGTACGGTGATTATTTTGCGTTTGGGGAGACAGAATCTAAAGACGAATATACGGAAGAAAACTATATGCTCTATGGCATACCTCATGGGAAAGCATATATTGACATTGGAAAAATAATCTCAGGAACGGAATACGATGCAGCAAGTAAACAATGGGGAGATGATTGGCGTATGCCCACTGAAGAAGAATTATATGAACTACTTAGTTTCTGTTCGTGGCAATGGATTACCATAAATGGAATCAATGGTTATAAAGTTGTTGGACCAAACGGCAATAGTATTTTTCTTCCAGCAGCAGGCACATTTAATTCAGAACATAATGAATGTGGATGTTATTGGACGGGGTCCTTTAGTGACGAAGATTGCCATTGGGATGCTCTGAATCTTCAATTTGACGAAAGCTATCAATACAGCAGTTACGCACAACCAAACGAAGGTCTTGTTATTCGCCCAGTAACAAAGTTGATAGATTTAACTAGAAGGTTTACTCTATACTATAAAACAAACAATAAAATTCAAGCTGTATGTTGATTACAATTTCACTTTTGATTCTTGCATACCTCATTATAGGTAAGGATATTAAGCCTCTTTTGGAGAAAGTAAAAAACATCGATTGGCGCGAGAAAGCCGACGAATTATTCAAAAAACTACGTCCTTACGCTATCAAAATCGGGCGTGCTGCGGCAACTCCGTTATTGCAGTTCTGGTATGTGCTTCAAGATGATAACACATCAAATCTCGACCGTGTTCTTATCTATGCTGCAATCATCTACACAGTAGTGCCGATGGATCTTATCCCAAGAAGCGTCTATAAATTATTAGGTGTGTTAGACGACGGTGCCGCAATGCTTTACGTCTATAAAAAGATTAAAGACAAAATCACTCCCGAAATCATGATGAAGGTGGAAGACACCCTCAACGAATGGTTCGGGGCTGAATATGAGATTCTATAAACCTCAAGAACGTTCCTATCATATATCGCTTCAACGCAGGATAATATGCCGAACTTTAACAAAAAGGATATAGATTGTAATTAAAAAAACAAATGGAACAAAATACTTTAAAAAATAAAATTCGCTGTTATACATAACACATGATTGTAAGATGACTGTACGCATCAAGATTTTACCAGAAATTAGTTATATACAAACAAATTAAATTTATACAGCTATGGAAATATGTATTCCAGATTCAATAAACGGAGAGTTCGACTGCTTGTTTGATGCTATAAAACATGCAGTGTTAAATGACAGAGACATCTATCACACCTTGCGCGATATTGTCCAATATAATGTAAGATTTCGCAGAATCTTGCATAATAAAGATGTCGGCTCACTTATATTTCACTTGACAAATGAAGATGCATCTCTTGGTCTAAGATATTTTGAAAAACATCTGCTTAATTTATACGACTATTTTAATAATAATCCTATAGCCGATTACAACATCCAATGTTATAACATAAAAGATGATGTTACAATATTAGGACACACATTCCACGGATTGGATGACATCGTAAAACACATTGAAATCTCCTGCGAATGTAAAGATTCAGAAACTTCTATTTACCGTCCTGATGAGTTGGAAGAATATCCCGACATTCATGTGGGATGTATCTACGAGCATTATCCCGTCTTCGACATCTTTGACATGGGAGACAGAAGAACATATCAAAACTACATCTTCCGTAAGGAATCCATCACCGATGATGAACTGACAAAAACCTTGAAAATAAATCACAACTTCAACTTCTGCATGGTGCATGAGGAAATCGACAACGATTTGCTTCCAATCTTGTATTATAGCGGCGACGGTAATTATATGTTGTTGGCGACGAAGCGAGAGTTAACTAAAAAATCACAAAACGACTATTTCTTCTTCAATCTTCCAAAAAATAATCAATAGTCGTTACGACTCTCACCTTTTTAATATAAGGTGTAAACTCATCTCTGTTATTGATGCTGAACTGACCTTGCGAGGCACGTTTAATCTTACCGAGTTTGCTGTCGCTGTCGGAAGCGAATTTCTCGGCGGCAGCTCTCGCGTTCTTCGTAGCTTCCTCAATCATCTGAGGCTTAATGGAATTTAAATCAGTATATTCATATTGTACTCTGTACATATAATCGCCGCTGGTGATGGCAATCCCTTGCTTCAACAATTCGCTTTGCTCGTTGATGAGACGACGTACCAAATCCACTTTAGAAGAAGCGACTGTGATAACCTGAGTCACATTATAACGATAATTACTCTGATTAGAAGAATATCGTTCCGCATTCATATCAATAATCTCAGGAGCATTGACAGTAATTTCGTTTTCTTCCAAGCCATTTTCCTTTAAGAAACTAACTATCGTCTTGTTGGTAGAATTTATCTTATTATACAGAGAAGTCAGGTCGTTGCCTATTTCCTTATACATAAGAGGCCAAGTCACTTTATTAGCTTTCACCTCCATCTCGGCGAGACCTTTTACATTCACGACGCGATCTTTATTCGCAAAACTGTCGAGACCATTTTTCAAAAACAAACCAATCAGAAATAATCCGACTGCAATAATCAATGATTCAATAATATAATTTTTCATAATGATAGATTTTATAATTTCATATCCGTACGGACGTGACTTGCCGCATCCAATAAATTAACAACAAATCATAATGGAAATTGTTTTATGAAAAATCAAAAATATTTTTTGAATAAATTTCACTCATTATTTCTTGACAATTAAAAAATCTTATTACCTTTGCAAAATATCGTACATAAAAATGTATCATTATAACAAAAAGTCGTACGAAAAAATGTAAATATGAAAAGATTATTATATAATTCATTAATTGAATGGAAGCAAAAAAAGGATAGAAAGCCTCTCATTCTTAATGGTGCTCGTCAAGTTGGAAAAACATGGCTTCTCAATGAATTCGCCAAATCAGAATACAAGAAGCACATATTATTCAGCCTCGACCGCGACAAAAATGTAAGGAAAATATTCGAAGAAGCTGACAACACCGAACAAATATTGCGTAATCTTTCTGTTTTATCTGGAATAGAAATTACGCCAAACGACACGTTGATAGTCTTAGATGAAATTCAGGATTGTCCTTCTGCATTAACCGCATTAAAATATTTCTGCGAAGAAAAACCTGAAATACACATAGCTGTAGCAGGATCATTATTAGGAATATCAATGCATGAACAAAAATCATTTCCCGTTGGAAAAGTCGACGAACTAAGATTATATCCAATGATTTTTTTGGAATTTTTAATGGCAATGGGAAAAGACAAAATGGCTGAAGAGTTGCAGAATGGCAATTGGCAAACGATAAGTAGTTTAAGTGGAGAATATATAGATTTATTGCGACAATATTATTATGTAGGTGGAATGCCTGCTGCTGTTTTATCTTATTCTGAAAACAAAAACACTAATAAAGTCAGAGAAATACAACGTCAGATCTTATCTGATTATGAACAGGATTTTTCCAAACACGCACCTTACAATGAAGTTCCACGAATCAGAATGGTCTGGAACAGCATACCTTCACAACTTGCAAAAGAAAATAAGAAATTCATTTATGGAGCAATAAAGAAAGGAGCGCGCGCATCATCATTTGAAATTGCAATACAATGGCTTATTGACGCTGGATTAATTTATAAAGTTAACAGAGTCAATGATGTCAAGATACCATTAAAGTTTTATAAAGATATTAATGCGTTCAAACTTTTCATCCTCGACGTTGGACTTATGGGTGCAATGGTTGAAGCTCCAGCTGAAGCAGTGTTAATAGGAAACAAAATCTTTTCCGAATATAAAGGTGCATTTACAGAATTATTCGTATGCATTCAAATGTCCGACACTCAAATACCATTATACACTCATAGTGTAGAATCATCACGAATAGAATTAGATTTTGTCGTACAGATTGGCAATTACGTTTATCCCGTAGAAGTAAAAGCAGAAGAGAATCTACAATCAAAATCATTAAAAACATTCATACAGAAAAACCCTGATTTACGAGCTATCAGACTTTCCATGAAACCTCATATATCTCAAGAATGGTTAGAATGTATTCCGCTCTACGCTTTCCGAGAAGAGTTAATCCGTATGAAAAATAATAGGCAACTTCTATAAAATATCACTATATGAAAAATCATTCATCTAATAGCCAACAGCCAAAGTCACAATACTGCTATCAATATCCGCATCATGCTGTCACAGCAGACTGCGTCATATTCGGATTTGATGAATCCAATAAAATGAAGGTGCTATTGATTCAACGAGGTAACGATCCTTACAAAGGCAAATGGGCATTTCCGGGAGGTTTCATGGAAATTGACGAGACAGCTGAACAATGCGCTCGCCGCGAATTGGAAGAGGAGACTGGATTGAAAGACGTCGACGTTGAACAATTCTACACTTTCACTGATGTAAACAGAGATCCACGAGAAAGAGTCATCACTGTGGCGCATTATGCTTTAGTGAAATTATCGGAGGTAAAAGCCAACGACGATGCCGATGACGCTCAATGGTTTTCATTGGATGAAATTCCGCCTCTCGCCTTCGATCATGAAGAAATCTTAAACAAAGCTTTACAAACTTTAAAAGAAAGGAAGAAACTATGAAAACACAATTCACTCCAGACTTTATTACAGAATTAAAAGAAAATGAAATTTTTGTCTTTGGCAGCAACCTACAAGGATTGCACGGCGGCGGAGCAGCGAGACTCGCTTACGAAAAATTCGGTGCTATCTGGGGACAAGGCGTAGGCTTGCAAGGACAAAGTTATGGAATCCCAACCATGCACGGTGGTGTCGATGCCATCAAGCCATACGTAGATGAATTTATAGAATTTGCTAAATCACATCCGGAGCTGACATTCTTAGTCACAAGAATAGGCTGTGGCATCGCAGGCTTCAGAGACGAAGAAATCGCACCATTATTTAAAGAATGTATTGAAATGGAAAACGTTTGTCTGCCGAGAAGTTTTCATTCTATCCTAAGACATTAAATTATATTTTTTGTTTACTAACTTAAATATTTTCATATATTTGTTGATTAACTATTATTAACATAATAAAAAATAAACTATGGTAAACAGATTTATTCTTAATGAGTTATCTTACTTTGGTCCTGGTGCACGAAAAGAATTACCAAACGTAATTGCGCGCTTAGCTTTCAAGAAAGCAATGATTGTAACAGACAAAGGTCTCATAAAATTCGGTGTCGCTAAGATGGTTAGCGATGTTCTTGACGAAGCTAACATTCCATACGAAATTTATAGCGAAGTAAAGCCTAATCCAACTGTGACTAACGTTCAAATGGGTGTTGATGCATTCAAGAAATCAGGTGCAGATTGTTTGGTGGCAATAGGCGGTGGTTCTGCAATGGACACTGCAAAAGGCATCGGAATCATCATAAACAACCCTGAATTTGCCGACGTCGTTTCACTCGAAGGTGTAGCTCCAACCAAACATAAAAGCGTACCTATCATAGCTCTTCCAACAACAGCAGGAACAGCTGCCGAAACGACAATCAATTACGTGATAATTGATGAAGAAAAGAAAAAGAAAATGGTTTGCGTTGATCCGAACGACATTCCATGTTGTTCGATCGTCGATGCTGAATTGATGTATTCTTTACCAAAAGAGACTACAGCAGCAACTGGTCTTGATGCACTGACCCACGCTATTGAAGGTTATATCACAAAAGGTGCTTGGGAAATGTCTGATATGTTTGAACTTGAAGCAATCAGAATGATCAATAAATATTTACGTACAGCAGTATTTGAGCCGACAAATCCAGTTGGCCGTAATGGAATGGCTGTTGCACAATACATTGCTGGCATGGCATTTTCTAACGTCGGTTTAGGTGTTGTTCACGGCATGGCACATCCAATGGGTTCTTTATTTGATATTCCTCACGGTGTCGCAAATGCGATGTTATTACCGACTATCATGGAATTTAACGCTCCAGTTTGCCTCGACAAATATGTTGAGATAGCTAAAGCGATGGATGCATACAAAGATGGTATGACTAAGGAAGAAGCTGCAAAGGCCGCTTGCAATGCAGTACGCGAACTTGCCATTGAAGTTGGCATACCTCAACATCTTACTGAGATTGGTATAAACGAAGAAGACATTCCGGCTCTTGCTGAACAAGCTATCAACGATGTTTGCACTCCAGGCAATCCGAGAGAAGTATCATTAGAAGACATAATAGAACTTTATAAGAAAGTTCTTTAAAACTACTTCCTTATTAACATTTTCTAACATTTGAAACACATTGTTGAGGTTGTAATATACAGCCTCAACATTTTTTTCTCAGACCAAAATAAGATTAAGAATTACCAACCTTCCATTTCCACTTCTCTAATTTTCAACTTCTCAACTTTCAACATTGTTAATTGTTAATTGTAAACTGTTAATTCTCAACTTTAAACATTTTCAATTTTAAACTGTCAATTGTTAACTTTCAACTATAAACTACTCTAAACTATCAACTTTAAACTCAGAACATTGTCAATTGTTAATTGTTAATTGTTAATTGTAAACTTTAAACATTGTCAATTGTTAATTGTAAACTGTTAATTGTAAACTGTCAACTGATAACTTTCAACCATAAAACTACTCTAAACTATCAACTCTAAACTCTGAACTTTAAAAAGTAGGGCGTCCCGGCTATCGCCGTCGGGCTTTCCGCTATATCTTTTTCCGCTGCGCTACAAAAGGATGCCGCTTCAATCCCTGACGCTCCTTGTACGGACGTGGCTTGCCGCGTCCATTTAAAAATATCATCGCATCCATTTTGCATTATTTCTAAATGGATGCGATTTAATATTCATAAACAATAACAGCGGACGCGGCAAGCCACAATTAAAATCCAATCCTTCATTCCTAATTATTGGACGCGGCAAGCCACGTCCCTACAGGCTTTATTCTGTGATGGGGCGTACAGTCTGACCGCAGTTGCGACCATAGTAGTCCACGTTCTCGTAACCATCGTTAAAGTTGAGGTAGTACGCGTCGTAGTCGTAGTAGTAGTCGTAGCTGCCGTACGGCGTAGAACTCCAACAGTAGCCGTTGCTACCATCAAGGCTGAGCGATGTCCCGTAACGGCGGCCCGCAGCAGGAAGGAAAATACAGCTGCCATTTGGTCCTATAACCTTTGAGCCATAGACTCCGTTAACCTGAGTCCATTCCCATTCACAATGGTCTACCAATTCCTGCATCTCTTCTTTTGTTGGCATTCTCCAGCTTCCTCCCCAGTTGGCAGTGGCGGCATCGTATTGTGCGTTGCCAGAGATGTCACTCATTTGCTCTCCGTATGTGATAGAGTTTTCGAAAGTGTATTCCGCTTTAGGGCTTGTCTCTCCCCATGCGAAGTAGTCGCCGTAGTCTTCGGGATTTTCAGCTCCGACATTGCAGGTCGCCCATTTCAAGCCAGATGGCAAGCCGAGGTCAACAAAGCTGTGTCCTGCAATTTCACCGCTATGGTCACTATCTTCATTTCCGTTCAATGTATTAAAACTTTTCTCTTCACCATAAGAAGTTCCTACACTATTTGTAGCGTATGCCCTTACATAATAAGTGGTATTTGATTCAAGTCCATCAACCTCACACTCATAGTTGCCGATGCCTGATCCTGCGCCCATACTCGATGCTGTCTCTATCGTAGGACTTTCTGAAGTATCCCAACAGACTCCTCTCGAACTCACTTCAGCAGCGCCGTCATCAGAAACATTGCAGACGACTCTCGCCGAATTTGATGTGACATCAGTAACCTTTCTTGTCTCTACCGTAGCCTTCTCAGCCTCCGGTACGCATGACACCATCACCATAGCAATAAGCGCCATAATCGAATAGATTCTTTTCATACCTTTTTAAATTTTAAATGTTAATATTTTTTTAAATTAAATTCAAATTTTAGTTTAGAGTGCCGAGTTTGGAGCAGTTTAAGGTTTAAAGTCTTTTGTCATTAGACATTTGTCTTTTGCCATTAGTCATCAGACATCAACCAACAATCAGACTGCAATATTATGAAAATTTTCAATACAACCTTAATAACAGAAAAGAAAAAAATCCGTAACAGGGAGGGTAATTTTATAATTATCAAATAGTTACAAAATAACATAATTATAACCTCTAAATTAATGCTATGAGAAAGAGGAAAACAATGGAGAAAAATATCACGAATAAAGTCTTAAAGTCTCAAAGTCGCAGGATCGCAGAGAAAGAAGATGATACATTAGACTATCGTAAAAAAAGGAAACGAGCTCCATTAGTCTTTAGTCATTTGTCATTAGCCTATAAAAACAGAAAAGCCCCAACTCCATGCTGAGGCTTCCGTTATGAGGGTGGCGACGACCTACTTTCCCACAACTCTCGTGCAGTATCATCGGCGCTGCGGGGCTTAACTTCTCTGTTCGGAATGGGAAGAGGTGGACCTCCGCGCTA
>SUWS01000105.1 GCA_015061365.1 Lentimicrobiaceae bacterium
TAGGAGAATCAATTTATCAGTGCGACAGTAGTGTGGTGCTCACTCTCGATGTGATTCCTTTAAAATATGGTAACGACGTTATAAGCATCTGCGCTTCTGAACTGCCTTATACATTCGGCGATTATACATTTGATGAATCAACAGTATCTGGCAATTATGAAGTCGTGTTCCCAGCTTCGAACGGCTGCGACAGTATCGTTACCTTAGACCTTACAGTACGTCAAGATGGTGGTCAGCAGAACGAATTTTCTGGAACATGGGACTGGTTCTCATCTTATATCGACGATGAACATACCGATGTCTTTGCTGAATTGAAGGAAGGTCTTTCATCATACGGTAAGACTATAAAATCTAATACAAAGTTCGTCAACTATAGCGGCGGTGTATGGTCGGGACTTCTCGATAAGATAGAGAATGAACAGATGTATATGGTTCAGACTAATATGCCGCAGCAGACTTCAATAACGGGATGCGTCGCGAATCCGGAAGATCATCCGATAACTATCAAGAACGGCTGGAATCATATTGGATATATCTCGCAATATTCTGCTGATGTCAACGACGCTCTCGCCGGATTGAATGTCACTCCTCAAGATGGCGACATCATCAAGTCGTACCGCGACGGTTTCTCCGTCTATTTTGAATCGTTCGATATGTGGTTCGGCGACCTTATGATGTTACAGCCAGGTCAAGGCTATCAGTATCTGTCGAATAACAATGAAGACATCACACTTACTTATCCTCAGATGACACAGAACAGAGGCGGAAAAGCGTCTAAGGCAGCTCTCAATTGGTCGCCTGTTTATAAATATCCAGATAACATGACATTCATAGCCGACATCGTTGTCGATGATTTAGTACGTAGTTCCGACACTCTTGAAGTGGGAGCGTTCTGCAACGGAGAGAAACGCGGTAACGCACGTGCGATCTATATCAAAGAGTTGGCATCTTATCGTGTGTTCCTGACTACATACGGTAACGATGGTGATGAGCTTTACTTCATGCTGTATAACCACGAAAGTGGGGAAGAGGCGGCGCAGGTCTCTAACCAGAGAGTCGTCTTTGAAGTCAACGCTACATACGGATCTCTCTTGCGTCCTTATACGTTTGAGTTCAATACCAAGTACAATACCTTGATTGAAGACGCTATCTGTTTAGGCAATTCTTATAATGAAAACGGATTTGAAGTAGATGACGCAGGTTCTTATTTCAAGACTTATAAAGATGAAAATGGTAACGATAGTATCGTGAAACTCAAGTTAGGTGTGAACCCGACGTATCGTGTAACTCAGGATGTCGTCGTTGAATATTTCCCATACGAATATGACGGAACCTGGATTGAGGAACCTGGCGTTCATACTTTCAACTATACTTCAGTACATGGTTGCGACAGTATCATGGTTTGCAGTTTCATACCGATACAGGAGACTATGAATCTGATGCTGACGCCGAATCCTGTGAATAAAAACGAAAGAGCGATGATTCTCTACAGTTTCACTGACGAAGAGAAATCAGGCTTGGTAGTTGAGGTTTACAATAATTTAGGTGTCAAGGTACAAAGTATAAAACCGACACGATTCCCGATAGAGCTGAGAGAGATAGACACTTCCGGTTCATATACGATAAGGGTCGTGACAGGTACAGGAAAGATTCTGACGGCGAAACTTATTGTAATGTAACGTACGAAACAGGGGCGACAAAAATCGCGATAATATATAACTCACATACATTAAAAAAATATGCATTGTGCATTATGAATTATGAATTATTTTCATACATTTGCAACGGAATAAAAAGATATAATTAATTATTAACGATATTTGGTTATATGACAGATTAGCGTAGTTTTTTACGCAAAATTTATTACATATTAAAAAAAGCGTTTTAGCTTTGAGCTTGTCTTTGAAACTTCGACACTTTCAAGCAAATCACCCTCAAGAGTAAAGCGAGAACGCCTGCGCTATCATAGCGTGGGCTTTACTCGATTATTTGAAGGGTGGGTAGTCGAAGACCTCAAAGACAAATGATGGGTTCAAGTTCACGCTTTTTTTGTGAATTGAAAATTGAAAACTGAAAGTTGAAAATGTGAAAAAAATAATGCTTGTGATAGATTGATAAAATATAACACATATTAAAATAGCGTTTTGCTTAAATCTTGTCTTTGAAACTTCGACACCTTCAAACGCCCTCAAGAGTAAAGCGAGAACGTCTGCGTGCTTTAGCGTGGACTGAACTCATTTATCTTGTCGTACGAATTCAATGACAAGTAGAAGAGTTCGGTTCACGCTTTTTTATTGACTGAAGATAAAAATCAACACAAATAAAAACATTAAATTATTAATCAAAACCGAATGCGTCGATGGGATATAATAGACGCAATGAGAAAAATGAAAAAGATTTTATTATCATTAGCAGTAGCTTCATTAGCAGCAGTATTTGCATCATGCGGAAGCAGTAAGAATGTTATTTCTAATAACAACAGTAGTGGTAATCCTTTTGGTGAAACTTATGAGATGCCGTGTGCGGTTTATGATACTGACACCGATTTTGCTGCAACAGGTATCTTTAGAGGTTCTTCTTATCAAAAAGGTGAATTGCTTAAATGGGCTTTGCAAAATGCACAGGAACAAGTGCGTATGAAAATTCAGCATGCATACAAAGGTATGGTCAGCAATTACTCTCAAAATATCGGTAATAACCAAGGTAATGATATAGAAAGAAAAATGACTATGGCTGGAGACCAGATTATAGATGCTGTTATAAATGATACAAAAGCTGTATGTCAAAGATTCGGCGCTGTTGATGAAAGCGGTCATATTGAATGCTATGTCGCTATTCAGATATCTAAAAAAGATTTGTCTGAGAAAGTCGCTAATGGTGTCAAAGATGTCTTGACTGAAGATGAAAAATTGAGAATAGGCTTCAACGAAATGAAGTACAGAGAACAAATGAATAAGTCATTTGAGCAATATAAATCAGAAAATTAACAATGATGAATAAAAAACTGTCGTTATTAATTTGCACTTTGCTCATTCTTTTGATTGGGCAGAGTGCAATTGCTCAACAAAAACCGAAATGGACCGAAGGTTATTTTGAAGAAACGTCAGTTTCGTATCTTGAAGTTGTTTCTGCTACCGGTTGGGAACAGGATAACGCGAGGGAGAAAGCAGTTAAATTGGTATTGGAACGCAGAGGTTTGGCTACAGGCACTGAGGCTGATGTTGAGATAAAAAACAATAACATTTCTGTGAGCGGAAATCATAATCTTATTGTGAAGGCTCGTATTATCAGTGAATACTGCGAACGCTTGGAACCTGGCTTGTATAAAGTGTATTTGCTTGTGCAGACAGCAAAGAATCCTACATATTCTTTTGACTCAGTTGAACTTACTGATAAATACCCTTTTACTGTAGGTGTGCTTTTACCAGGTATGGCTCAGATTAAAAAAGGTCAGACGACAAAAGGTGTCTGTTTCATTGCGAGTGAAATAGTATTCTTAGGAGGCGCATTGATCTCTCAGAATATGATGACAAACAATATAAATAAAATAAACTCGACACATAATGCGTCGATGAAGAAACAATATACCAAAAACGCAAACACGTGGATGACAATGCGTAACGTTTCCATAGCAGGCGCGGCTGCCGTATATCTTTGGAATGTGATTGACGGCATCGCTTCAAAAGGTGAGCAACATATTTTATACGGACATAACATTACTGTTAATCCTTACACGGATTTCAATTCTGCAGGTATTGCATTAAACTTCAAATTTTAAGAATATGAAAAAGTTAAAACCATTTGCATTATCATTAATTCTACTTTCGCTCGTTTCTTGCAATCCTATTGAATATGATATGTTTGGAACGATAGAAGGAAAAGTGTTGGACATAGATGATAATAAAGCTATAGAGAATGTTTATGTAACACTTTCTCCATCAAATAAGAACACAATGACCGATCCTGACGGAAAATTCACATTCTCGGAATTGGATGCCAAACAATATTCTGTTACCGTACAAAAGAACGGTTACGAAACAAATGTGAAGACTGTTAATGTCATTGCCTCTGAAACATCGTCAGTTACGATAACAATGAAAAAGAAAGATTATTAATCCGTTGCGAGTCATGAGCAACGAGTCGTGAGCATAGATTTATTGACGCTCATAGTTCACTGCTCATATCTCAAAACAAAACATAAATCCCATGAAAAAGATTTTAACATTATTGACAATCGCATTAGGTTTGGTTTTT
>SUWS01000041.1 GCA_015061365.1 Lentimicrobiaceae bacterium
GATCAAAAATTTATTACTGCATAGATAAAATATTTTTTAAAATAATTGTAAATTAATTTGGATTTTAACATAGAATACGTGACACATTACACCTTTGAAAATAAACAATATGTAATTGGTGCGTCTCTGACACATTACACCAATGAAAATATAATTTTTGAGACGCACCATAATATGGTTGAAAAATGTTTAGGTCGTTTTTGTATCAAGGAATCACCAACCATATTAGTGTCACGTCTCTACGATCAATAAACGTAGAGACGTGACATATTACACCTTTGAAAATAAACAATATGTAATTGGTGCGTCTCCTGACACATTACACCAATGAAAATAAACAATATGTAATTGGTGAGTCTCTGAATTATTAAACAGTTTTTAGGACGTGGCGCATAAAATATTATCCAAGGATAAAGAAAAAATCTTATCTTTGGAGAAAAATATTTCTTATGAAACTAATTGTAATTATAGCGCTTATCGTTTTAATTTTCAAATGGAATGACTTGGGTTTCTTTTGGAAACTAATTACCATATTGTTATGTGTTTCATTATTTAAAGGTAATTATGATGACGCTGAAGAATTTAATTTCTTCTTTGAAGAACCGGCTCAATGTTGGGAAGAGACCTTGCCTCTCGGTAATGGTCGTCTCGGAATTATGCCCGACGGAGGAATAGAGAACGAGAATATCGTACTCAACGACATTACTCTCTGGTCGGGAAAGGTGGCCGATTATTCCAACCCTCGCGCTAAGGAAGTACTTCCAGAAATACAACGCCTGCTCCTCGAAGATAAAAACTATGAGGCTCAAGAATTGGTATATAACAACTTCACCTGCTTGAACAGAGGCTCTAACTGGGGAAACGGCGCATTGTCTAACTTCGGATGTTTCCAGACTTTGGGTAATATTAAAATTGATTATTACTTTGACACTGACGATGACACTGACATTGATATTAAAGACGGAAGTTACGTCCGTAAGTTAGATCTGAATAATGCGCTCGCTACAACAGAATTCGAAGCGAACGAAACAAAATATCGTCGTGAGTATTTCGTCTCGCGTGATGCTGATGTGGCTGTCATTCGTTTAGATGCCGACAAGTCGAAAATGATCTCTGTAGATATTAAACTTGAGAGACCTGAACGCGTAGAATATGACACCGAAGATAACGCCATCGTGATGTTCGGTCAGCTGAAAGATGGTAGCGACGGCGACCAAGGACTGAAATATCTTTCAAAACTGACTGTAGAAAATGACGGCGGCAAGGTTTTATATGAAGATAACAAAATCGTTGTGAGAGACGCTGATAAACTGACTCTGATTTTCTCTTCCGCAACGAATTATAAGAATGATAATTATGTCGCTTTCGTCGATAGTCTGATGGACGATGCTAAATCACATTCATTCAAGCATCTGAAAAAGAATCATATCAAATCATATCAGGAGCTTTTCAATAGAGTTGAAGTCGATTTCGGGGAAGGCATCACCGATAATCATCCTATCGACGACCGTCTCTTAGACTTTCAAGATGAAGACGATCCGCAGTTGGCCGCATTATATTTCAATTACGGACGTTATCTCTTTATCTCATCAACTCGAGAAGGTCTGCTGCCTCCTAACCTCCAAGGTCTATGGGCGAATACTATACAGACTCCGTGGAACGGCGACTATCACCTTAATATTAATGTTCAGATGAACCACTGGCTCGCTGAGGTCTGTAACCTTCCGGAATTACATAAGCCGCTCATCGAGTTTACTAAAGGAATCGTCGAGTCGGGAGAGAAGACAGCGCAAGATTTTTATGGAGCCGACGGTTGGACAGCGCATTCGATATGTAACTTATGGGGTTTCACCGCACCTGGCGAACATCCTTCGTGGGGAGCGACTAACACCGGCGGCGCATGGCTATGTCAACATCTGTACCAGCACTACCTTTATAATAATGACATCGAATATCTGAAAGAGATATATCCCGTGATGAGAGGCGCGGCAGAGTTCTTCAATTCCGTCATGATTGAAGAGAAGTCACATTCGTGGCTCGTCACGGCACCTACATCCTCGCCGGAAAATTCATTCTATCTCCCTGACGGAAGAATCGCCAGCGTCTGCATGGGACCGACGATGGATGTCCAGATTATCACGGAACTATATCAGAATGTGATAAAATCTTCAGAGATCTTAGGCGTTGACAAGGACTTTGCAGAGACGTTGAGAAACAACCTGAAAAGATTTCCTCCTATGCAGATCAGTGAGGAAGGATATTTGCAGGAATGGCTGAAAGACTATGGAGAGCCTGAGATACATCACCGTCATGTGTCGCATCTCTTCGGTTTGCATCCCGGAAGGATGATAACGAAGACCAAGACTCCAGAATTTTATGAAGCTTGCAAGATGAGCCTTGAACGTCGTGGCGATGAAGGGACAGGTTGGTCGCGAGCTTGGAAGATCAATTTCTGGGCGAGGTTACATGATGGCGAGCGTGCGTACACTCTGTTCAAGAACCTGCTGAAACCTGCAATGATGGGAGGTAGAGTAGGAGCTGGCTCTTATCCGAATATGTTCTGTTCGCATCCTCCATTCCAGATCGATGGTAACTTCGGTGGTACAGCAGGCATCGCGGAGATGCTCATACAGTCGCACGATGGATTTATAGAACTTCTACCCGCACTTCCTCAAGCCTGGAAAGACGGTCATTTCAAAGGATTATGTGCAGAAGGCGGTGCTGTAGTAGATTGTTATTGGGAAGATGGCGAAGTGACGAAGATAAAGATTAAATCTAAGAACGGAGGCACATATAAAATATTAATGCCTGATGGAAGCTATAAAGAAATAAAGTTGAAGAAAAACGGGAAGAAAGTGGTTAAAATCTGAAAATCTGAAAAATTGAAAATCTGAGAAATTGAAAATCTGAAAAAAATACAACTATGAAAAAATTATTATTAATCTCATCAATCGCAATCTTGCTTTCGTCTTGTGCGGAAAATAAAGGTACGAGTGTAAATGCTAATCTCGACATTATTCCTGTCCCGCAGACTATGATAGTCAATTCTATCGAAGGCGGATTTATGCTTAACGACAAAACCGTAATCGTTTATGACAACGATGCCAATCATTTTAATGCGGAATTTCTCCAGTCGTATCTGAGAAACATTTTCAAGAAAAATCTGAAGATTCAAGTAGAATCATACGGAGGTATGTCGGAAAATAAGATTTTAAACTCCATCAACCTCAATATCGTCGATTCTTCTAAATGCGAAGACTTAGGTCTCGCCAACGATAACGAAGCCTACGTTTTAAATGTAAGTCTCGACAATATCAACATCTACGCCTTAGATGCTGCCGGTATCTTCTACGGAATACAGACTCTCATTCAGATGATGCCTAACGACATCTATTCTGAAAACGCAGAGAAAATCGCTGAAGTCGATATTCCGACTATGAACATCAGCGACAATCCTCGTTTCAAATACAGAGGCTTGATGTTGGATTGTTCGCGCACTTTCTTCGATGTTGATTTCATAAAACAACTTCTCAACGGATTGGCTCATTATAAAATCAATAACTTACACTGGCATCTCGCCGACGACCAAGGCTGGAGAATCGAGATAAAGCAATATCCGAAACTCACAGAACTCGGTGCATGGCGCGGCGCTGACGAACTTCTTATGCCGGCATACGGCTCGGGCAACGAACGTTACGGCGGGTTCTACACTCAAGAAGAAATTAAAGACATCGTAAAATATGCGGCCGACAGAAACATCAATATCATTCCTGAAATTGATTTGCCAGGACATAGTAAGGCTGTCGCCGTGACTTATCCGGAAATCGTTTGCGACATAGACTCAAAACATCTCAGCGTTCAAGGCGAATCCAATAATGTGTGGTGCGTCGGTCGTGAAGAGAATTACGAGATGTTAGAGAATATCATCAGCGAGATGACGACACTTTTCCCAAGTAAGATTTATCATATCGGTGCCGATGAAGTCAACATGAACTCATGGCGCGACTGTGAGGTCTGTCAGAATCTCATGAAAGAGAAAGATATGAAGGAACTCGTCGAGTTGCAAAATCATTTCGTCAGAAGAGTGGAAAAGATTTTGGCGAAACACGGTAAGACAATGGCTGGCTGGGACGAGATTCTCGACGGCGGCGACTTACTGCCGACTTCTATTCCTTACGTATGGCAAAACTCAGAAAGAGGAATAAAGTCTGTAAAAGCCGGACAACCAACAGTTATGCAAGTTTCTCAATATATGTATTTTGACATGAAACAGTCGCCTGATGAACGCGGATTGAAATGGGCAGCCATAATTCCTTTAGATTCTGTTTATGCCTTCGACCCGATAGGTCATTTTGAACTCACCGATGAGGAAGAGAAATTGGTGCTCGGTCCACAGGGCGGTCTTTGGACAGAATGCGGAATCGTACCAGGCTATGCTCATTATCAGCTTTTCCCGAAAGTGCTTGTGCTATCTGAAATAGGATGGTCGGCATACGAAGATCGTGACTTAAATTATTTTAAGAAAAGATTGTTCGATAACCATATTGAAAGATTGTATCAGATGGATTTCGAATTCAGAGTCGCGCCTCCTACAGTGAGATATGAAGACGGTAAACTCATCGCCGATAAAGATTACGAAGAACTCGTGATTCGTTATACCGATGACAAATCGACTCCGACATTACAGTCTCTAAAATATACAGAACCTATTGCAACTGATAAACCTGAAAATTATCGTTTCGCGACATTCTACAAAGAACGTCCAAGTATCGCGAGAGGCGCACAAAACATAGAACTCTATCATTATCAGAAACCGAAGACAATTGTTACTTCAAACGTCCCGATGGAACAAGACATCAACATCTTGGCGGATTATGACATGAACACATATTGTTATACGTCTCGTCCTGTAGAAACTGGCGATTATTTCTTATATACCTTCGAGAATCCTGTCGAATGCGAGAATATCTTAGTCGGCACCGGACATTACGGTTTGGCGATAGTAGGACTTCCTAACGCGAGATTGGAATATTCATACGATGGTGAAAACTTCATTGAAGCGGAAGAATTTACATACGATTATTTCGATGGATATAAAGCCGAATGCCAACCAGAGAAAGCTGTCAAGGCAGTGAAAATTGTCGTTACTGGAATAGGGGAGTGTGAGTACGCAATTTTGCAAGATTTGAGAATAGAATGATGTTGTAATTTATAATTCATAATGCATGATGTAAAATGTCCGCGAACAAATCGTTCACGGACATTTTATTTTCAGTTGATCACGGATTGTATGTATTCTATCATCTTAGGGATTTCGTCAATAGAGAACCAGCGGTAATCGTTATTCTTTCGTAGCCACGTCATTTGTCGTTTGGCATATTGGCGTGTACTGATCTTGATTAGCTCTATGGCCTCATTCAAAGAAATATCTCCGTCAAAATATTGGAACATTTCTTTATAACCTACAGTGTTTAAACTGTTCAGGTTACGTTTATGATATACAGATCTTGCCTCCTCTACCAAGCCATCACTTATCATATTCTCGACTCTCTTGTTAATACGAGTTATCAACTCATTTCTTTCCCAAAGCAAAGCGAGTTTAATTATTTTAAAATCACGTTCCTTGGTATTGTTCTTTCTGAAAGAAGAGTAGGGAAGACCTGTCTGATAGCAGACTTCAATGGCTCTTTGCAACCTGCGAGGGTTGTGTTTGTCGACGATTTCATAATATTCCGGGTCAAGATGTTGCAATTCATTTTGTAAAGCAACCACGCCGCCTTTTTCATATAAAGCATTAACCCTGTTTCTTGTTTCATCAGATATGTCAGGTATAGAATCCAAACCATTGCATACTGCATCTATGAAAAGTCCGGATCCGCCTGTCATTACAACGGCATCATGATTCAGGAACAGTTTCTTAAGTAAAAGCAAAACGTCTTTTTCATAATCAGCCACGTCATATCTATCTTCAATACTGAGATTATGAATCATATAATGTTCAACTTCAGAGAGCTCTTCTCTTGTAGGTGCCGCTGTACCTATTGGTATTTCCCTATAAAACTGACGGCTGTCTGCTGAGATAATCACGGTTCTTAATGCCTTGGCGATTGTTATGGCAGTCGCTGTTTTTCCCGATGCCGTCGGTCCTGCGATGACTATGAGATATTTATCATTCATCATTTGGTTTCTATTTTATTAGGGACAGGTCCGTTATGTTTTATCTCGACAGGTTCTGTAATTTCCTTAACCACTTTCAATCCGAGTTTCAAGCCTTCGTTCTTCATAAAGGTATATGCCTCTTCGAAATTATTTCCGATTATTCCGTCTAACACGGCTTCCCTGATAGCGGTTTTTATTATGCCTACATTTCTGCCTTCTTCGATTCCGAATGTTGTCATGATAATTTCTCCGTTGACAGGAGGCTGCCAGTTTCTGAGATGATCTTTTTCCTCGAGTTCTTTTAACTTCTTTCTGACTAATTGGAAGTTGTTATGATACTTAGCTTTTTTCTCTTCATTCTTGGAAGTAATGTCGGCATCGCACAGAATCATCAGGTCATCGATGTCGTCGCCAGCGTCAAAAAGCAGACGTCTCACAGCGGAATCTGTCACCTCATCCTGAGCTAACGCTATCGGACGTAAATGGAGAGAGATAAGTTTCTGTACATATTTCATTTTTTCGTTGAGAGGCAGCTTCAATGCGGCGAAGATCTTAGGTGTCATCTTAGCTCCTTTCACTTCATGACCGTGGAAACTCCAACCAATCTCTTTGTCATATTTCTTTGTCAATGGTTTGGCGATGTCGTGAAGTAATGCAGCCCATCTTAGCCATAGGTCGCCACCAGCATCGGCGACGTTATCGAGGACTTCCATTGTATGGTAGAAGTTATCTTTATGTCCTCTTCCATCTTGAACGTCGACACCTTTCAATGCCGACAGTTGTGGGAATATGATTTTCAGTAATCCGGAAGCGTCTAACAGTTTAAAGCCGATGCTCGGTTTCTTTGAGAGCAGAATCTTGTTCATTTCTTCATTGACGCGTTCCATTGAGATTATCTTTATACGTTCTGCATTTCTCTTGATCGCGTTAAACGATTCTGCTTCAATATTAAAATGAAGCTGCGTCGCAAAACGTATCGCACGCATCATTCTCAGCGGGTCATCGGAATATGTTATGTCGGGGTCTAAAGGTGTTCTGATAATCTTATCTTCCAAGTCTTGGATACCTCCGAACGGATCTATCAACTCCCCGAAATTGTCTTCGTTAAGACTTATCGCCAAAGCATTAATGGTAAAGTCTCTTCTGTTTTGGTCGTCTTCTATGGTTCCATTCTCAACGGTAGGCTTACGGCTTGAAGGGTCGTATGATTCTTTTCTTGCACCTACAAACTCTATCTCTTTATCCTTCAGACGTATCATTGCGGTTCCAAAACGTCCGTAATATTTCACTTCTTTCTTGTCGCTGATCATGCTTGCCGTTTTTTTCGCTAATTCAATTCCGCTTCCGACAGTCACAATATCAATGTCATTCGACGGACGATTAAGTAATATGTCGCGTACGTAACCGCCTATAACATACGATTCATAGTTCAAGGCACGACTCGCTTTAGTAATAAGTCTAAAAAAACGATTGTTTATATGTTCTGACAAATTATTCATAGTGATGCAAAAGTAATAAATTTTTCGTTGTCATAAAAAAGAAAAAGCGCACCTTACGATGCGCCTTACTCAATATCATTACTAATCATTCTGTGAGTATTCTCTCTCCTGCAGGAATAACATTCACAATCATGTCGTCTTTGTTTTTGTCATAATCGATGATTATCTTTTCGCCGACGTTAATCTTCGTTCTGATAATCTCTTCCGCGAGGACATCTTCCACGTATCTTTGAATAGCTCTTTTGAGAGGACGTGCTCCATATTGCTCATCCCAACCTTTTTCCGCGATAAAATCGTGAGCCTTTTCTGTAAGCTCCACAGTGAATCCCATATCTTCAATACGTTTGAACACCTTCTTCAATTCAACGTCAATTATCTTATGAATATCATGACGTTCTAACGAATTAAATATTATCACATCGTCGATACGATTCAAGAACTCAGGTGCGAAAGAACGTTTCAAAGCATTTTCAATCACGCTGCGGCTATATTCGTCTTTTCCGTCTTTTTTAGCTTGAGTGCCGAATCCGACACCCTGACCGAAATCCTTCAACTGACGAGATCCGATATTTGATGTCATTATGATTATTGTGTTCTTGAAGTCTACCTTGCGACCTAAGCTGTCTGTAAGTTGTCCATCATCGAGGACTTGCAGCAGAAGATGGAAGACATCAGGATGAGCCTTTTCTATTTCGTCAAGAAGAACGATGGAGTAGGGCTTGCGACGAACTTTCTCTGTGAGCTGACCGCCTTCTTCATAACCCACGTAACCTGGAGGCGCTCCAACCAAACGCGATACGGCAAATTTCTCCATATATTCACTCATATCGATACGAATCAAAGTGTCTTCCGAATCAAACATATACTTAGCCAAGACCTTTGCTAAATATGTCTTACCAACGCCAGTAGGTCCCAAGAAAATGAAGCTTCCGATTGGTCTGTTAGGATCTTTCAATCCAGCTCTGTTACGGCGGATCGCACGACCGATTTTCTTGATGGCGTCATCCTGGCCGATAACAGTGCCTTGAAGTTCTGTTTCCATATTTAACAGACGGTCACTTTCATCTTGTGCAATTCTTTGTACAGGAACGCCGGTCATCATAGCGACGACCTCAGCCACATTCTCTTTAGTGACGATCTCACGGTTTATCTTGTTGTCAGACTCCCATTCTTTCTTGGCAGCCTCGAGTTTGTCGATGATGATTAATTCCTCGCTGCGCAATTGTCCGGCGTCTTCAAATCTCTGGTCGGTGATAGCGAGTTTCTTAGCTTCGCGAAGTTCTTCTAATCTGTTTTCATAATCAATAATTTCAGAAGGAACAGTCATATTGCTGATATGAACTCTCGAACCAGCTTCATCCATGGCATCGATAGCCTTGTCAGGCAGACAACGGTCAGAGAGATAACGTTCTGTGAGTTTCACGCACGCTTCTATAGCCTCTGGTTCATATTTCACCAAATGATGGTCTTCATACTTATCCTTGATATTATTGAGGATCTCTATAGTTTCTTGCGGCGATGTAGGCTCAACTAATACCTTTTGAAAACGACGTTCGAGTGCGCCGTCTTTTTCAATATACTGTCGATATTCGTCTAAAGTAGTAGCTCCGATACATTGAAGTTCGCCTCGAGCTAAAGCTGGTTTCAGCATATTGCTTGCGTCTAATGAACCGTTTGCATTGCCGGCTCCTACGATAGTGTGGATCTCATCGATGAAGAGAATGATCTCGGGATTCTTCTCTAACTCATTAAGAATCGATTTGATACGTTCCTCAAACTGACCTCTGTATTTGGTACCAGCCACAACGGATGCGAGGTCGAGCATGACGATACGTTTGTTGAACAACGCTCGTGACACCTTGCGCTGTACGATACGTAGGGCAAGACCTTCCGCAATAGCAGATTTGCCGACACCAGGTTCGCCGATAAGGATAGGATTGTTTTTCTTGCGGCGACTAAGTATCTGAGCCACACGCTCCAACTCCTTGTTGCGACCAACGATAGGGTCGAGACGGTTTTCTTCAGCGGCACGTGTCAGGTCGCGTCCGAAATTATCTAACACAGGAGTCTTAGATTTAACATTACTTGTCTTACGAGTCGGTTCTTTTGGTTTCACTTCTTCAAAATCATCGTCTTCATCGAAGAACGCGTTTTTAGGTTCTTCAATAATATCGTCTTCTTTTGTAATATTGTTTTTCCTCAACTTACTTTTAAAGATGTCATAATTGATTCCTTCATATTCAAGACGTTGAGATACAATATTATTGTCGTCATGCAAAATTGCGAGCATCAGATGTTCTGGGTCGACGTATTCGCAATTGAATTCTTTTGCTACGATATAAGTGAATTTCAAGGCTCTTTCGGTTTGCTTGGTCAACGGTATGTTGTCGGTATTATTTTTCTGCACGATATTAGACTTTATCGAAGCTACTAATTTTTGTTTAAAAGCTTCAATGTCAAGTTTCAACTCATCAAGGATGTTAGTTACCCCGTTGTCCTTCCCATCAATAATACCTAAGAAAAGATGCTCCAAGCCTATGTAAGAGTTTCCCAATTTCACAGCTTCCTCATGACTACGAAACATTATTTCACGAACTCTTGGAGAAAATTTTGCGTCCATTATTATCCTAAATTATTCTTAAAGTTATTCATTAAAATATCTACAACTGACAAGACCACTGCCAAATTCATTTTCGTTGATATATGTTAATGTATTTTGTCAGTATCTTTGCCATTTTTCAGTGTCAATCTGACATAAAATTTTGTGCAAATATACAAACAAAATCCAAACCAATATTCCATCTGACAGCAAATAACATTTGTTTAAAAAAAATGATAAAAAATAATGTCAGTGCGAGAAACGATAAGGAAAAAATTATTATTTTTGCTACTTAATTTTAAAGAGAAATTATCTAAAGAATAAATGATGGAAGAACAATTAGGAGGAGAAAAAATTATTCCTATTAACATTGAGAATCACATGAAGACGTCGTACATCGACTATTCGATGTCGGTTATCGTAGCTCGTGCGCTTCCTGATGTTAGAGACGGATTAAAACCTGTGCACCGCAGAATATTGTATGGCATGATGGATATGGGCTTGTTGTCGAATCGTCCTTACAAGAAGTCAGCGAAAGTTGTAGGTGAGGTTTTAGGTAAATATCACCCGCATGGCGACAGTTCCGTGTACGACGCCATGGTTCGTTTAGCACAAGAATGGAATATGCGTTACCCGATGGTTGACGGTCAAGGCAACTACGGTTCAATAGATGGTGACGGCGCGGCAGCAATGCGTTATACAGAGACGAGATTGAGAAAAATCGCTGAAGAAATGCTTAGCGACCTCGATAAAGATACTGTTGATTTTCAAAACAACTACGATGACTCTGAGAAAGAACCGACCGTACTCCCGGCTTTAATACCAAACCTATTAGTTAATGGAGCAAGCGGTATCGCTGTGGGTATGGCAACCAATATGGCACCTCATAACTTAAGCGAGGTCATCGACGGTATAATTGCATATATTGACAACAATGACATTACTATCAGCGAGTTGATGCAATATATCAAAGCTCCTGATTTCCCGACAGGCGGTATCATATACGGATACGAAGGTGTAAGAGACGCTTTCGAGACAGGTCACGGAAGAATAATTCTTAGAGCAGAGACTACCATCGAACAGCATGGTAATCACGAAAGAATCATCGCTACCTCGATACCTTATCAGACTAACAAGGCTGAGATGATTAAGAAAACAGCCGACCTTATCAATGATAAGAAACTCGACGGTATAGCCGACATCCGCGACGAATCGGACCGTAAAGGTATGCGTATCGTCTACGAACTGAAAAAAGACGCTGTTTCAAGTGTCGTCCTTAATAAGTTATTCCAGATGACTGGCTTGCAGAGCTCTTATTCCGTAAATAATGTCGCTTTGGTAAAAGGTCGTCCTTACACTTTGAATCTCAAACAGCTCATTCAATATTATGTGGAACATCGTCACGAAGTTGTAGTGCGCCGTACTCAACACGATTTGAATGAGGCAATGAAACGTGCACATATTTTGGAAGGTTTGGCAAGAGCGATAGACATCGTTGACGAGATAATCGCGACAATCAGAGCTTGTAAAGGTGGTTCATCGGAAGCGAAACAGGCTTTGATGGATCAATTCGGATTCGATGATCCACAGGCATCCGCTATCGTAGCTTATCGTCTCGGACAACTTGCCGGATTGGAGATCAAGAAGATATTGGATGAATTGGATCAATTACGCAAACTTATCCAACACCTACAAGAGATTCTCGATAACGAAAGTATGCAGTTTGATATCATTAAAACTGAATTACTCGCCGTTAAAGAGAAATATGGTGATGAAAGAAAGACAACTATAGTCCATTCTGCCGATGACATAAGAATTGAAGACTTGATTTCTGACGACCCTGTTGTAGTTACGATCTCTCACCTTAATTATATTAAACGTACAAACTTAAGCGAGTACAGAAGACAGAGTAGGGGAGGTAAAGGTTCAAAAGGTTCCGACGCGCGTGATGAGGACTTCATAGAACATCTCTTTGTCGCAACGAATCATAATTATATGCTCTTCTTTACGGAAAAAGGAAAATGTTTCTGGCTCAGGGTATTCTCGATACCTGAAGGTACAAAGACAAGCAAAGGTAGGGCAATTCAGAATCTTATCAACTTAGAGCCTGGCGATAAAGTAAAGGCGTTTATTAATGTTCCTACATTGACAGATGAGGAGTTTATAAACAACAACTTCGTTATCATGGCAACTAAGAAGGGCATCATTAAAAAGACAACACTCGAAGCATATTCCCGTCCGAGAGCTAATGGCATCATAGCATTGACGGTGAGAGAAGGTGACGAATTGTTGTCGGTATGTCTGACTAACGGTAAACAGGAAATGTTGATGGCTTTACGTTCCGGTAGAGCAATACGTTTCAACGAAAGCACAGTAAGACCTATGGGCAGAAGCGCATCAGGAGTTCGCGGCGTCACATTGGCTGACGAAATAACCGATGAAGTTGTAGGCTTGATATGTGTAGATCCTGATGGATCGTCAGATATTCTTGTCGTATCTGAAAAAGGTTACGGTAAACGTTCTGATTTAGATGAATACCGTATAACAAACAGAGGTGGCAAAGGTGTCAGAACACTTAACATTACTGATAAGACAGGCGAATTGATAGCTATAAAAGATGTTAAAGACGGCGACGATTTGATGATTATCAACAAATCAGGAATCTTAATCCGTATAGCAGTCGACACTTTGAGAGTTATGGGACGCGCTACCCAAGGAGTTCGTCTGATAAATCTTAAGAACAATGATGAAATTGCCGCCGTAACTAAAGTTAGTTCGGATATTATTGAAACAGAAGAGGAAATTTTAGAAGAAGAATCATTAAATAATGAAGATTCGACAAATAACGAAAAAGTGACAGAAGAGAATATCTTGGAAGAGAATAATTCGGAAACAGAAATATAAACAATCAATAATTAACACAAAAAATTAACAAGATGAAAAAAGTGACATTCTTAGTAGTTATGTTGGCATTCTTTGCTAATATTTCTATGGCACAAAACAAAGAACGCGTCAATGCATTCAATTACAACAAAAACGCTCAAAGTTACATCACAACAGCTGAGCAACTTATGGTTCAAAACAGAGTAGATAAAGCTCAAAAACAAATGGCTAATGCAAAGATAGAACTTACAAGAGCTAAGACATCTATCGATTTAGCGGCAGAAAACGAAGAAACGAAAAACGACGCTAAAACATGGCATTATTACGGCGTTATCTATTTGAAAATAGCTACATATCCAGAATTTAATGATATCGATACTGAAGCTTTGACAAAATGTGCCGATGCTTTCAAAAAATTGGTTGAGTTGGATGAAACATACTTCAAAAACAATTATGGAGAAATCATTACATATATCCAATCAATCACAACAAATTACTTCAACCAAGGTGCGTTAGCATACGAGGCTGGCGATTATGCTAAAGCTATTGAGTGCTACAAACAAGCATATAACACAATGGCTATCATTGGTCAGAAAGATAACGAAGCTCTTTTGGTAGCAGCTCAGATCGCAGTTATGTCGAAAGAATACAATTCTGCCATCGAACTTTGCAACACATTGATTGAAAATGGTTTTGAAAATCCACAAGTGTATCAATACATGGCAATTGCACAAGGCGGATTAGAAAACAATGACGCAATGATTCAATACATTCAGACAGGTAGAGAAAAATTCCCTGAAGATGAAAACCTCATCAATGAGCAAATCAACGCTTATTTGAAATTAAAGAGAGAAGCTGAGATTATTGACCAAATCAGAGAAATGGCTGAAAAGAATCCTACGAATTCAGTATATTATTTCATTTTAGGTACAATTTATGGCAATCAGGAATCTGAGTTGTTCAACGTTGAAGAGGCTATGAACTGTTACAATAAAGTCATCGAAATCAATCCGAATGATGAAAATGCATACATCAACATTGCAAGTATTTACATTGATAAATCAAATGCTTTGAAACATGAAGCTGATGAATTACCTCTTAACGAAACAAAGAAATATGATGCAATGATGGCTGAGATTGATGCTGTAAGACAACAAGCATTACCATACGTTGAAAAAGCACACGAATTATTACCTGATGATGAAGCTATTAAGCAAATTCTCAAGTCTTTATATGTTAACTTAAAGATGATGGATAAAGCAAAGGCTTTAGAAGCAGCTGAATAATAAATTTTTAAATGTTAATTTTCGTTTGTAAATAGGGTCACAATCTGTGATCCTATTTCTTTGCTTATTCTATTTAACATAATGTTTATTATTTTCCAAAAGAGGTGCGTGAAAATTTACAGTATTTTTCATTATAAAATATAATTCTCATAAGAGTTTTTTTGATAAATTTGCTGATGAGAATCAGAAACTAATCCGTTTCCACAATTCTTTAGTAATCAATAATAAAAATATAAACAAATGGAAATTCAAGGTAAAATGGTTCGCTTGGGTAATCTTACCGAAGGAACAAGTCCGCGTGGCGCATGGAGAAAACAGGAATTGATAATCGAGACTATCGAACAATATCCTAAACAAGTATGTCTGGTTTGCTGGAACGACAGAGTTGCTGAAGCACAAAATTTCAGACCTGGTCAAGTTATTAAGGCTCAAATCAGCATCGAATCAAGAGAGTTTAACGGTAAATGGTATACTGATGTAAGACCTTTCAGATTTGAAATTGAGATGCAACAACAACAGAACCAACAAATGCAACAACCTCAGCAGTTCGCACCTCAAACATTTGAACAGCCTCAGAATCACATTCCTGTAACGGAATACTTTACGACAGATAATGGAGATGATCTTCCATTCTAACGCACAAAAAAAGACGCATCATATTTGGTGCGTCTTTCTTCATTTTATTCTTTAATTATCGATAAAATCTGACCGGTATTAGTGTCAAAAACTAATTTCATTTTATTTATTGGAACTAATATTACATTTCCAAACTGATTAATCAAAACTCTTTCTTCAAATATTTTATTCTCTCCAAATATAACCTGCATCGTGACGTTTGCCGGATTTCTGTAAAACAGTTTGTTTGTATGCGTTGAGTTTTCTATATCATCATTAGATAACTTATTGACATTCGGACCTATAGATGAATCTGTGAAAACAATTTTTATATTATCTCCAACCTTGTTATTAAATCCTTCTAAGTCAGAGAATTTACTTAATACTAAAGAATTTTTCCCTTCTTCTGGAATGACGTAGAATGTCTTTGTGAATGTACGAGAACTTGTAGTCCCTAAAAACATATTCAGATATTCATTCTCTAATTTCTTTAGTTCATCAAGCATGATATTAATTGTATTTCCATAATTAACTTCCTGATATCCAGAAATTAAGTCAAAATATGCAATACGGACATTCTTGATTTCTTCAATTATTGAAGACGCTATCTCTTTCTCTGTCATCTTAGAAGAAGCAGCTTCATTTTCGTCAACTTCATCATCTTCCATATCGTCTTCTCTAATCGAGATATAATTATAGTCACATTGTCTTTCATTATAATCCAATTCTTTTTTATATGAAAACGATTCATCATTGCTCTGTGTGATGTTGTTTCTATAACCGAAAGATTGTATGATACCTTCCGCTGTCAATTCAATTCCGATATTAAGATTTTCTCGTGTCTTTTCGTCAGCTGCAGAAATAAAAAAAACATAATCAGGGTCTGCTTCCGTCAACAAATTAACATTAACGCTTTTTATTCTGAATGAGGTACTATTCTCTTTGATATAGTTATCTGTATTTAACATTTCCTTAGCAAATGAACTGTATTTTCCCTTAAATGACTGTTCTTTTTCTACTTCAAAGTCTATTCTAATGATATTTCGCGGAAGATGGTAATAATAACCATCAGTTTCTTTAGAGTTAATATTTTTAGCATGATTGGTGACATATTGAGCATTAAGGCTTAATGATGTAATCACAAATAGAATCAGAAATAATTTTTTCATTTTTATAATAATTTAAATTGTTTGTTTCTTACTGAAAATTAATAATGATATGAAAGTTAATAATCCGTTTACAATCAGTATTTCAAAACCGAACTGATAACCAAAGAATAATTCTTTTGAGAAATGATTAAGAAGATAACTGATTACGGGAGAAGTTATTGCTATGATCGGGACTAATTTATCGTTTGCTTTTCTGTTTTTGACAAAAAGTCCGAAAGAATACAATCCCAATAATGGTCCGTAAGTATAACCTGCAATTTCGAATATTTTATCTATAAGTGATTCATTATGAAATGGTCGGAATAATATTATAACAAGAAGATATAATAATGCGAAACCAATATGAATCATCTTTCTGTATCTAATCTTATCGTTTTCAGAGATTTTATCATTCTTGTCAAAATGTAAGAAATCGAAACAGAATGTTGTAGTTAACGCAGTCAATGTTCCGTCGGCACTTGAATAACCGGCAGCTATAAGTCCTAACATAAATACAATGCTTGTAAATTTATTCAATGAGAAAGCTACAGCCGGGAATATCTTGTCGTTGACCACTACTCCACTTTCATTTGTCGGCAATTGAAAACCAGTTTCTTGTGCATAATAAATTAATGCGGCTCCAAGCGACATGAATAACAAGTTAACTAAAACAAAAAAGAAACTTGAGGTCAATACATTTTTCTGTGCGTCTTTCAATGATTTACATGTGAGATTTTTCTGCATCATATCCTGATCGAGTCCAGTCATTGTTATTGTGATGAAAGCTCCGCTAAGTATCTGTTTTACATAGAACTTACTGTGTGACCAATCAGTCTCGAACAATTTTGTATAACCTCTTTCAGAAGAAACAGACATTAGTTCACCAAAAGAAATGTTTAAAGTCTTAAGTATTATTACAACTGTCAGTATTGCAGCGAGAAGCAGGAACGTCGTTTGTAATGTATCAGTCCAAACGACAGTCTTGATACCACCTTTATAGGTGTACACTAAAATCAATAATATGAATATCAGTGCCGGTACCCAAAATGGAATTCCCCATGACTTAAATACAAACTCATAAAGCACAAAGACAACTAAATACATACGGATGGCTGATCCCACAAGTCGAGATATAATGAATAATAAGGCACCGGTTTTTTCTGATGACTTTCCGAACTTGATTTCAAGATATGAGTAAATTGAAGTGAGGTTTAGCTTATAATATAAAGGAAGCAACACAAATGCTATTACAGCATAACCGATGATGTATCCCAATACTATCCCGAAGTAAGTAAATTGTCCGGAATAAACACCTCCTGGCACAGACATGAAAGTCACGCCTGACAATGAAGCCCCTATCATACCGTAAGCGACTACTAACCATGGAGATTTTCTATTACCTGTAAAAAAGGAGTTATTGTTAGTTTTTCTCGATGTCAGATGTGCGACTAACAATATTAATAATGTATATGCTGTGAAAACTATGAGTATAAGATTTTCCATATCACAATGTTTTTGCAAAATCATAAAGGGTGTTAAATCTATCGTCAGGTTTGAGTGTCAGTTCATTATCTCCGACAAATATCGTTTTCATTCCTGCATTTTTACCGAATTCTACATCTGAATTCATGTCACCGACCATGATAGATTTTTGCAGGTCAATATCAGGAAACTCATTTTTAGCATAATACGCCATCATAGGACTTGGTTTTCTGTAATTATCGGGGTCAGATTTCAGCTGAGGACAAAAATATACTCCATCAATTTTTCCACCTTTAGATTCAATCTCTTGAACCATATAACGATGGACATTACGGACATCCTCATTTGTCATAATCCCCTTCCCCACTCCTTGTTGATTCGTGACTATAATGATTCTTTTAAATTTACCCTTAAAGATTTTAAATGCTTCTATTACGTTAGGTAAAAATTTAAAGTCTTCAATATTTGTTACGTAACCATCAATTATTCTGACGTTTATGACTCCGTCTCGGTCTAAGAATAATGTCCACTCGTTGTCGATAATACTTTTCCAGTCCATCATTGTTTTGGGAAAATTGTTGATTCGATTATTTCACAGATAATATGTCCTATCATGATATGTGCTTCCTGGATCCTCGGAGTGCAACTGCTTGGAACATTGATAAGTATATCACATAGAGTCGCCATTTTTCCGCCTGTTTCACCTGTCATTCCTACAACAAGCATTTTTTTCTGTTTAGCTGTTTCTATCGCTTTTACTATGTTTTCAGAATTTCCTGAGGTACTAATTGCCACGAGAACATCACCTTGTTTAGCTGAGGCTTCAATCATTCTGGAATAAATCATATTGAATGAGTAGTCGTTAGCAACCGCTGTTAAGTAGCTTGTATTGACGTGCAATGCTTCCGCATTCAACGGTTTTCTATCGTAATAAAATCTGCCACTCAACTCAGCTGCGAGATGTTGCGCATCGGCTGCACTTCCGCCATTTCCGCAAAAATGTACTTTACCTCCTTCCTGTAAAGATTCAACACATGATTGGGCTGCGGATTTTATTCTATTTATCAAATCCTTATTTGCCAAGATCAACTCTTTTACATTGATGGATTCTTGAATGATATTTTCTATGGACATATTATTTTTTTTACAAAGATAGTAAAATTAAATCATAAAATTACTGATATTTGCAAAGATAAACTTTTATGTCATCATTTATTGTAAATAATTGATAATCTAATTATTTTAAAATATGAAAGGTATTTATACAATAGTCTTATTAATCATTTCAAACATTTTCATGACTTTTGCGTGGTATGGTAATCTTAAATTGTCGGAAATGAAAATCATTACTGACTGGCCGCTCATACTAATAATATTATGTAGTTGGGGATTAGCTTTTTTTGAATATTCGTTCATGATACCAGCAAACAGAATAGGATCAGAAATCAACGGAGGTCCATTTTCTTTGGTTCAACTGAAAGTTATTCAGGAGGTTATATCATTGACAGTTTTCATGATTATCAGTGTGACAATCTTCAAGAACGAGACGTTAAGATGGAATCATCTGATTGGATTCGGATTTTTAGTGTTGGCGGTATATTTTATTTTTAAAAAATAGTAGATTGCGTTTCTTTATTGAAAAAAATATATATATTTGAAAAAATAAAAAGTTATTAGTTATGAAATTCTACGATATTGATTCTGTGTTTATTTCGGGTAAATATGCTGGTGAGACCTTAGCTGAAGTTTATGAAAAAGATCCTAAGTATATTAATTATTGTCAAGAAAATGACGATGATTTCTATATTTCACCGGAAGTGATGAAAGAATTACGAACATTAGCTCGTGACCATAGACTTCTTACACAAGATTTAGATAAGCTGACGGATGAGGAACTTTCAGAATTCATGGAAGAAATGAATGAGATCGATCCTTTTGATGAAGGCAACTTTGATGATGATTTCGACTGGGACGAAGCTGAAGAGAATATGTTTGAAGAGTTTGAAGACGAATATGATATTGAAGATGAAGACTTTGATATTATAGATAATTTAGAGTTTTAATATAAGCGACGTAATAACAACTTCGTAAGACAAATCAAATATAGAATAAATCAAAACCGCTCTGAGAAATAATTTTCTGGAGCGGTTTTCTATTTCAGTGATTTTCTATAAACTGCTTTTTATATTGAGGCTTAAGCCTTATCCAAAGCATTTTCTAAGTCGGCTATGATATCTTCGACGTTTTCGATACCTACAGCGAAACGAATCAATCCGTCGGTGATGCCTGCGCTCTCACGGGCTTCTTTGCTGAGTTTGGAGTGCGTCATGCTTGCAGGATGCTGAATTAATGTCTCTATGCCGCCCAATGATACAGCCAACATTGCGAGATGCACGTTGTTCATCATTCTCTTGCCAGCCTCTAATCCGCCTTTTAAGCAGAATGTGATCATAGCTCCTGGACCTTTCATCTGACGTTGAGCTAACTCATATTGAGGATGTGATTTCAATCCTGGATAAAGAACCCATTCTACCTTAGGATGTTTCTCTAAAAACTCGGCGACCTTCATCGCATTTTCTTGCGCTCTCTCGATACGGATCGGCAGAGTCTTCAGTCCGCGACGTGTAAGCCATGCCTGATGTGGATCCATGTTGAATCCCATGTTAACCATGATAGAACGTAACTTGGTGTAGTTTTCTTTTTCTTTCGCGATGACAATACCACCTACAATATCGGCGTGACCATTGATGAACTTTGTCATTGAATGTAATATTACGTCAGCACCCAAAGCAAAAGGTTGTTGTAAGTAAGGACTGCAGAATGTGTTGTCGACGCATACCGGGATATTACGTTCGTGAGCTATTTTGCATATAGCCTCGATGTCCATGATTCCCATTGTCGGGTTTGCTGGTGTTTCGAGATATATCAACGCTGTATTTTCCTGTATTGCATTCTTGACGTTTTCCACATTTGTCGCGTCTACGAAGGTAGATTCTACACCATATTTAGGATATATAGTTTCCATCACGCCTCTTGAAGGTCCGTACAAGGAATTATGTGCGACAAGGTGTTTGCCCTGTGATAGGAACGCCATATATACTGTGTTGACGGCAGCCATACCTGAACTTACTGCCACGCTTCCGAATCCGCCTTCCAATGCTGCTACGGCTTCTTCCAATTCAGTGATGGTCGGGTTGCCGATACGAGTATAAATGTATCCGTCTTCTTCACCAGAGAAACAACGTGCTCCGTGATCGACGTCTCTGAAACGGAATGTCGATGTCTGGAATATTGGTGTCACTGCGCTGCCTAAACAATCGATGGCACCTGAGTGAACTGCCTTTGAGCTGAAGCCCATATTTTCATCATTATGCATAATTATCTTTTTTATTTAATTATGAATTATTTTCTGGCGATAGCTTTCTTAGCCGCTTCCACGATGTCGTCTGTATCTAAATGATAGTGTTTCATAAGTTCGTCAGGAGTACCGCTTTGTCCATAAACGTCAAACACTGCTACAGGCTCTATTGGGGTCGGGCAGTTTCTTGAAAGAACCTGCGAGATGCTGTCGAACAGACCTCCGTTGAGTTGATGTTCTTCCGCTGTCACGACACAGCCTGTCTTCTTAGCTGATGCCAAGACTGCTTCAACGTCTAAAGGTTTTATTGTGTGAATGTTGATAAGTTCAGCATTGATACCCATTTCTTTCAAGATTGGAAGTGCTTGAACAGCTTTCCATACCAAGTGACCGCAAGCGAAGATTGTTACGTCGGTTCCTTCTTGTAACATTTGAGCTTTACCTATTACAAAAGGCTCGTCGGCTGGAGTGAAGTTAGCTACTTTCGGACGGCCGAAGCGGAGATAAACAGGACCTTCATGTTCTGCTACTGCTAAGGTAGCGGCTTTTGTCTGGTTAAAGTCGCAAGGAACGATGACAGTCATGTTAGGTAACATCTTCATCATGCCTATGTCTTCGAGGGTTTGGTGAGTAGCGCCATCTTCACCGAGAGTGATACCTGCGTGTGAAGCGCAGATCTTGACGTTTTTATTTGAATAAGAAACGACCTGACGAATCTGGTCATAGACGCGTGCTGTCGAGAAGTTCGCGAAAGTGCCGGTGAAAGGAACATAACCGCCGATGCTTAAACCTGCTGCCATACCTATCATGTTGGCTTCTGCTATACCTACTTGGAAAAATCTCTCAGGAAATTCTTTTGCGAAAGCGTCCATCTTGAGTGAACCTATTAAGTCAGCACATAAACCGACGACTTTAGGATTGCGTTTTGCTGCTTCTAAGAGACCTTCACCAAAACCTGATCTTGTATCTTTATAATTTTGTACTGTGAAATCCATGATAATGTGTTTTTGAAATTAATAATCTCCTAAGGTTTCTTTAAGTTGTGACAACGCGTTAGCGGCTTGTTCGTCGTTAGGTGCAACGCCGTGCCATTTGTGTGTTCCCATCATGAAGTCGACGCCCATGCCCATCTCGGTGTGAGCGAGAAGTATTTGAGACTGACCTTTATGTGCGTTCTCACGTATTTTATTAAAGGTGTCAACCAATTCCTGCATGTCGTTGCCGTTACATTCCCATACTCTCCATCCGAAGGATTCGTATTTAGCTCTGAGGTCGCCGAGAGTTAAAACGTCGTCGGTTGGACCGTCGATTTGTTTCTTGTTGTAATCGACAATAGCTACGATGTTATCGACATTCTTTGCGGGAGCATACATTGCAGCTTCCCAAATTTGACCTTCTTCTTGTTCGCCGTCGCCCATCAAGACGTAGACGAGATGATTGTCGTTTGCGAGTTTCTTGGCTTGAGCAACGCCTACCGCTACTGAGAGACCTTGTCCCAAAGAACCGCTGGCGACTCTAACTCCAGGAAGTCCTTCTGCTGTCGTAGGGTGACCTTGAAGACGTGTACCGAGACGACGGAATGTTGCTAACTCAGCTACAGGGAAATATCCGCGATGTGCCAAAATACTGTAGAACATCGGACTGATATGCCCGTTTGAAAGGAAAAACATATCCTCCCCTGCTCCATCCATTTTAAAATTCTCTGGATCAATTTGCATTTGATTAAAATAAAGAGCAGTCACAATGTCGGTTGCTCCTAATGAACCGCCAGGGTGTCCCGACTGACAAGCATGAACCATTCTGATGATATCGCGTCTAACCTGCGATGCAACATCTTTCAATTGATTGATTTCCATATATTGATATTTTTTAAGTTAATATTTTTTGCTTTGAGCTTTGAGCAACGAGTTGTGAGCTTATTTTTAAAGTTCAATGCTAATTGCCTAATGTATTTTCTTTTTGCCATGAGTAATGAATTGTGATTATGAGTTGATTTTCTTTTGTTTAGAATAATGCTCATATCTCACAGCTCACAGCTCACGGCTTTTCTGCAAATGTAAGGAATTTTGTGATAGATTCGCTTTTTTTTAATATTTTTGCGTAAAAGTTTTTACAATGGCAAGACACCATAACAATAAGTATAAAAAGAAAAATCAAGAGACGACTTTTGTTGTAAGAGAAGAATGTGAATTGATGGATTTTCTGATGAAAGTCATGGACGGAATAAGCCGTACAAAAGTGAAGAAATTGTTGACTTACGATTCTGTTCATGTTAACGACAGAACTGTTTCTCAACATGACTTTCCATTGAGACCTAACATGAGGGTATGCATCAAGAAGTCGAGTGAAGGTAATAGATTCAAGAACTTTTGGGTTAAGATAGTCTTTGAAGATGATCATCTTATTGTCGTTGAGAAGAAACCTGGCATCTTGTCGAGCAGCACAAGTCCTAAGGACGATAGTGTTAAATCTGTTCTTAATTATTATTTGGATAAGAGTCATCAACACGCTAATGCACATACAGTTCATCGTCTCGATAAGTTTACATCAGGCTTGATGATTTTCGCGAAGAGCAAGAAAGTCGCACTTCAATTTGAAGAAGATTGGAAAGAAAGAGTTTACGATAGAAGATACGTCGCTCTGGTTCATGGTGAATTGCCGAAGTCACAAGGAACGATCTCATCATACCTTAAAGACGACAGTCATTATGTGACGCATTCTTCCCAAGAAGATAATGGAGGCAAGTTTGCCGTGACACATTATAAAAAGTTAAAATCGGGTAACGGCTATTCGTTAGTTGAGTTGCAGTTAGAGACAGGACGCAAGAACCAGATCAGAGTTCACCTGCAAGATTTAGGATGTCCTGTCGTCGGTGACTTGAAATATGGCGACGGAAGCGATCCAATCAGTAGATTAGGTTTACATGCTTATAAGTTATGTTTCAAACATCCTGTTACAGGCGAAGATTTGAAATTCACTTCAGATATTCCGAAAGCGTTTAATGCTCTTTTTGAAACTCAGAGTTAAACTTTCATTATACATTTCCACCATTCTTCGGCGGCTTTGTCCCATGAGAAGTCTTGACATCTGATTCTTCCTTTTTCAATAAGTTCTTTGCGAATATCGTCGTTCAAGACTTTTTCCATCGCATCGGCGATAGAGTTGACATCGAAAGGATCTATAAGAAGTGCTGCATCTGCCGCGACTTCAGGCATGGATGTAACGTTTGAAGTGATCACAGGAGTGTCGCATCTGAAAGCCTCAACTATAGGTATTCCGAAACCTTCAAAATATGATACGTAAACAGATGCTAATGCTGATGCCGTCACATGATGCAATTCATCAGCCGACAAACGACCAGTAAAAATCACATCGTCTTTATGTGTCATAGCTTCGTATGCATTCTTGATAGGTTCTGTCCACCATTTCTTCTCCCCGACTATAAGTAATTGTATGTTATTATTGTTTCTTTTCTTGAAAATGTCGAAAGCAGTGAAAAGTCGAGCTAAATTTTTACGGGGATGCAATGATCCTACAAACATGAAATATGGTTTGCTGTCCGCATATATGTCTTTTATTGCATCCTTAATTTCCTGAGATACTGGAGTGAAAATCTCGTTCGCGCCATTATATGCGACATCGATCTTGTCGGGATTTATGCCGTAGCATTCACTAATGTCTTTCTTCGAGAATTCTGATACTGTTAGTATGCGAGTTGCTTTTTTTGCATATTTCGGGAAGAATTTCTTATAATGCCAAAGATGAATCTTGGGAAAGTCCTGGGGAAAATGTTCAAAGTTGATGTCATGAAAAACAGCAAGTTGTTTGATATTGCTTCTTAAACTAAGATAAGCGTCAGTCGAGAGGTACAAGTCTGGTTTCAATTTACGCAAGAATCTTGCGACGGCAAATTCAAAATATGCTATATATAAGAAAGGATGTCGTGCCGGAGGAAAAAGCACTACCGGTTTCACATTATCTGCGAAGATGAATTTCTCGTCATATTCTCTGTCAAAGATGAAGTAAAATTCAACTTCAGGATGCGACTTCACGATTCGGCGCAGACATTCATACGCCACCCAGCCGATGCCTTCTAATTTATCTTTGAGCAATAATCTTGTGTTAACAGCTATTTTCAAACCTTAATATTTTTTAATTATCAATTCAATTGAGACCCAACAATGATATATTGTTTATTTTTTTGTATCATTGGTACGTCTCTCGTATATTTGCAGTCACAAAAATAAATAAAAAAAATAACTTTGCAAATATAAAAATAGTTCGAGAAAGAAGGGAAAAAGTATGGGAACAGTTGAACGTCTCTTGATAACAGCGAAAGGT
>SUWS01000042.1 GCA_015061365.1 Lentimicrobiaceae bacterium
TTTAGCGTAGGCTGTTGCTTTTTTCCTTGTCGCGGTTTTCCTAGGACCTATCATCAGAAAAGAGTTACGAGCCTACGTTTCTTTTTTGTGTTTTCCTGAAAAGAGATGTATTGGCAAAATGATGAATAAACGGAGGAAGCTGAAAATCCGATAAAGAGTAGGTGCAAATATAAATATTTGTAATATGTCAACAGCTATGTACGATGATGAATGTCAAACATCAAAAAAGAATGACAGAGAGTATTATGTTTATCGCTTAGTTGATCCTAACACAGGTCATACATTTTATGTAGGGAAAGGCAAGGGTGATCGTGTCTTTCAACATGTTAAAGAAGCTAATAGACTTATAAGCGCTAATGAAGATGAAAACTCATTAAAGATACAGCAGATTAAACAAATAACTGAAAGTGATAAAAAGGAGGTAATACATATTATTCACAGATGGGGAATGACAGAAAATGAAGCGTTGGAAGTTGAGGCTGCTCTAATAGATGTGTATCCTGGTTTATCTCTTACCAATATTCAATCTGGCTATGGAGCAGATCGTGGGATGATATCTGCTGACAAATGGCGTGAAATGCAAGAGATAGCAGTTTATGAAGAACCAGAAGTAGATTATATTATCATTAAAATTAGAGAAGAAATACTTAGAAATGATAACTACGATATATACTATACTACAAAGAAGGCTTGGAATGCCAAATTGAGTACTGCAAGCAAATATAAGTATGTCTTTTCTGTTGTAAATGGAATTGTTAAAGAAGTTTTTGAAGTAAGTGGATGGTATAAATCAGTAATTTACGGAGAAAGAATTGAATTTGAAGGTGTGCCTTGTAAGGAGGAATGGATTAAGCAGGTTATTGGAAAGAAAATTCCAGAAAAATACCGCAAGCGAGGTCTGGCAAATCCTTTCTTATATAAGAAATCAGATAGTGAGTAGTGGTTGAAAAATTAACTTAAATAAAATCATCATGAAAAAGTTTTTACTTTTAATTGCATTGATAATCTCGGGAGTTGGGTTTGTTGATGCGCAGAATGTTGGAGACAATACTATTATTGATTATGGTAGTTACTCCTTGAAATTTACAGTTACAAGTGTTGATCCTGCAAAGTGCAGTGTTACATGCAGTAAGATGCCGACAATACAGACATCAATCGAAATTCCATCAACAATAGAAATAGAAAGTGTTAAATTCAGCGTTACAACCATTGGAAGTAATGCTTTTAATGGTTGTACGAAGTTGTTAAACGTAGATATTCCAAATACTATAACTAATATTGAAAGTAGTGCTTTTAAATCTTGTTCAGCCTTGACAAGCGTGTCATTTGAAAAAAACTCACAATTAACGTCCATTGGAAGTAATGCTTTTCAATATTGTTCAGTTTTGACGAGCATGGTTATGCCGAACACTGTATCTTATATTGGTTATTGCGCTTTTCAATATTGTTCAGCTTTGACGAATATAAAGATTCCTAAAAATGTGTCTGTGATTGAAAATAGAACTTTTGATGGTTGCTCAAAACTGACAATTATAAGATGTTACGCAGAAAATGTTCCTACTACAGGAACTTATATTTTCAATGGATGTCCTTCTAATATGACAATATATGTTCCTAAAAATTTGATTGAAACCTATAAAGCGACGAGCCCTTGGAATAGTTATAATATAGATGAATTACCTGAGTCTTTGGAGATTGGACAGGATTTTGCCATTGATTATCAAGGTTATTCATTAAAATACATCATAACAAGTGTTGAACCTGCCGAATGTGAGATTGCTTATTATACAACTACTGGAGATTTTGATGTTAGTTCAATAACCTTGCCTTCATCTGTGATATTATCGGCAACAGTATACAATATAGTATAACCCATATTGGGGATGCAGCATTCCTTTTTACTGGATTAACGAGCATTTCAATTCCAAGTAGTGTAACAAGTCTTGGTGAAAATGTTTTCGTTGGTTGTTATCGATTATCAAGTATTAAGGTAGATAATGGCAATACAGTTTATGATAGTAGAAATGGTTGTAATGCAATTATAAAGACTTCTACGAACGAATTGATAAGAGGCTGTAAAAATACTGTTATTCCAAACAATGTGACAAGTATTGGATATAATGCGTTTAATGGTTGTGATGACTTTACAAGTATATCTATACCAAGTAGTGTGACTTCTATAGGTGCTGCTGCTTTCTCTGGCTGTTCTTCTTTAAAAAGTGTAAAATGCTATTCGGAGACTGTGCCTGAGTTAACTGGAAATAATGTGTTTCAATATAATCATAATGATTTGAAAATATTTGTCCCTGTAGTATCATTAGGGGCATATCAAATGGATGAGTTATGGAAAGAATATAATTTGCAACCATTTGGTAGTATAGGAGACTTTGTTGAAATTGGTTATGCTTACCATACCTTAAAATATACGATTACCAGTTTGGAACCTGCAGAATGTGAAGTCGTTTGCATTCAGAATATGAATACTTACTTTTCAGTAGCACTCCCTTCTTCTGTCGTGATATCGGGAAAAGAGTGTAGTGTGACTTCTATAGGTGCTGCTGCTTTCTCTGGACATTATTACCTGTCAAGTATTTCTATTCCAAATACACTGAACAATATTGGTAATGGTGCATTCAGTGGTTGCTCTAATTTAACACAAGTATACTGCCATGCTAAGAATATCCCAACAACAGGTTCTTATGTTTTTAGCTCGTTCTCTAATATGACAATATATGTTCCTGCTACATTATTATCGTCTTATAAAGCAACAGTTCCTTGGAGTAATTATAATGTAGAAAGTCTTACAAATATAACAGACTATAACGGTTATTCTTTGAAGTACACCGTAACAAATGTTACCCCAGCCGAATGCGAGGTGGTTTGCAGTAAAAAACCAACAACACAAACTTCAATAACAATTCCATCAGTTGTAACAATATTGGGAGCTGAATACAATGTGACAAGTATTGGAAATGATGCTTTCATGGATTGTAGCAATGTGATAGGTGTTTCAATTCCTAATAGCATTAAGACCATTGGAAATTATGCTTTTTATAATTGTTATAACATAAACAATATTGTAATTCCAAATAGTGTAATAACTATTGGATCAAATGCTTTCTATAGGTGTAATATTATTTCAATTCCAAATAGTGTAACAAGTGTTGGTGATTGTGCTTTCCAATATTGTAATTTTGAATCTAATAGTGTAAGGATACCTAATTGTTTGAAGAGTATTGGAAATGCAGTCTTTTCTTACTGTTCATATTTGAAAAGCGTAGATATCCCAAATAGTGTGGAAACTATTGGCAGTAGTGCTTTTTCTAACTGTTCAAATTTGAGCAGTGTGACATTCGGCGAAAATTCTAATCTTACTTCTATTAGCGGTGGTGCATTTAGAAACTGTACTAATTTATCAAGCATAGATATTCCAAATAGTGTGGAAACTATTGAATCTTATGCTTTTGCATATTCAGGATTGCGCAATGTGACATTTGGAGAACCTTCTCAACTTACTTCCATTGGAGATGATGCTTTTTATCATAACTATATACAAACTGTTGTGATTCCAAGTTCTGTCACTTCTGTTGGACAAAGTGCTTTCACTGCAAATAATCTTAGTCTTGGAATATACTTCTATAGAACAACACCTCCAACCTTTGTTGGCTCTCAATTTGGATATCCATACCCAACTATTTACGTGCCTTCAATATCATTGGAATCATATAAAAATGCAGAGAATATGACATGGTATTCTGAAAATATCACAGGAATGCCAACCTATACTTCAGACGGTTGGATTGACGCAAATGGAAATGTTATAGATGCTCCAGAAACAATAGATCATGTTGCAATTAATGCTCCTATGGTTTTGTCGGGAAATACAAGAACAAATAATGTCTTAACAGTCAACAGTCTCGGTCTTACTGAAAACGGTAGTCTTACAATCAAAGACGGTGCTCAACTCATTGCAAATAAAGTGGTCGGTGAGGTTACTGTTGAAAAGAATATTTCGGGCTATCAGCAGTCAGAGTCAAAATGGTACACCATTGCTTCTCCGTTAAAAGGTAATGTTGAGATTACAAATTCAGGTTTGACAGATGGTGCATACGACCTATATCGATATGATGAGCCTACTTTCACTTGGGAGAATTATAAATATGAACAAAATAATTTCACGACATTGGAGTCTGGCCGTGGTTATCTTTATGCTAATGCAGAAGATGTGACATTGGAGTTTACTGGAGCGGTTAATACAGATGATGTAACTTGCTCTCTCACAGCAGATGGTCCAGAATTGACAGGTTTCCATCTTATAGGTAATCCGTTCACGCATAATATTACTTTCAATCATTTAAGTGCAGATGTAAGTCTTGCTGACGGCTATTACGTTCTCGACGGTGAAGGCGCATGGGGAGCTGTATTAGGATACAACACAGAAGACGTAATCAAAGTAGGACAAGCCGCATTAATTAAGACGACAGCGGACGGAGCGTTGAAGATTTCTAAGTCGCAAAGTCGCAGTGAAGCAGAGTCTCAAAGTAGAAGCCAGCAGTCAACAGCTAATAGCCAGCAGCTTTTAAATATAACGGTTTCAAATGCTAATTATTCAGATAAGGCGTTTGTGGTATTTGATAAAGGTGTCGGTCTCGACAAGATAAATCATGAGAATGAAAACATACCTTTATTATATATACCGCAAGATGGAACAAATTATGCAATCGCTATGATGGATGAGAACGTAAATGAAATTCCAGTAAACTTTGAAGCAAAGACAATGGGACAATATACAATTTCATTGAGACAAGAAAATTGCGAGTTTGAAGAGCTTTATCTATTGGATAAAGAAACAGGAAATAAAGTAAATATCTTGGAAGAAGATTATACTTTCATTGCAACGACAGCAGATGATGCAGAAAGATTTGTATTGTTGAAAAACAACGGACAACAGACAACGGACAACGGTCATTTTGCATACGTATCTGGAGAAGACCTCATCATCAACGTTGAAGGCGCAGTTCAGATTATCGACATGATGGGAAGGGTTGTATATTCCATTGATGTCACAAGCGACAACAGCAGAATCAACGTAAGCGGATTTGACAACGCAGCGTATATTATCAGAGTTGTTAATGAAGAAGGAGTTAAAGTTCAAAAAATAATGGTTTATTAATAGTTTAATGTTTAAGGTTTAAAGTTTAAGGTGAAAATCTCCATCTTAACCATTAAACCTTAAACCCCAAAAATGAATAAAAATGAAAAGATATATCATAACATTAGTTTTAGCATTAGGTTTAGGGTTTAATCTTAGTGCACAGAATGACGGTTTCTTTGCATATAGCAACTATGATAATCGTCAAGATTCAGAATGGGGAGAAATGCCAGGATTACCACATTCTTATGGTTTGACAGACAACCAGTCGGCTCCTCTCGGCAACGGATTCCTTATTTTAGGAGGTCTCGCTCTTGGATATGCAGTACGTAAGAAAAATAGAAATCCTAAAATCTGAGGAACTGCGTTTTCTGGTAAAAAGTCTTGATTGAGTATCGCAAGCATTCAGTCAGGGCTCAATGTCCTTAAATACCGCTTCAAGGAATGATTGTTTCTTGAAGCGGTTTTGATTTGTGTTGTCTATTGCTTTTTAAAATCGCATTAATTGACAAGTGTTCCAAATGATATTGATGTACAACATGGTTATGAAGTTGCGGCTGTTCAATACGAGCAGTACAAAATCCTCATCTCCCGTAGAGTCACACGGACGTGGACTATCCACATGAAACCTTATTATAGTCTCCTTCGTATCACAGTCGTACCAAGTTCGTGTCAGGTTCGTGTCTCACTTCGATAAAGCATATATCCATTTTCCTATTCTATCTCAATAAAATGTGATTTTTATCACATTTTTCTGCGATAAAATGTGATTTGTTGTAAAATATTTATATATTTGCAGAAATAAAGATAGTTATAGTATGGTATATATTGAAAGGGATATCAAGCAGAATCTGCTATCATGGAAAAATGATGTTAATAGAAAACCGTTGATTATAAGAGGTGCACGACAGATTGGAAAGTCGTGGGCGGTGGAAGACTTCGGGAAAACTTATTACGAACATCTGGCTGTCTTTAACTTTGACCGTAAGCGAGAACTGAAAGATGTGTTTGAGAAGACAAAAGATCCTGAACGCATAATAAAAGAATTATCGTATTTCACCAACGTACCGCTTTTGCCTGGAAAGACTCTACTATTTTTCGATGAGATACAAGAATGCAAGGAAGCCTTGAATGCTTTAAAATACTTCTGTGAAGACGCTACTGAATATCATATCATTGCGGCGGGTTCCCTGTTAGGTGTGGCAATAAATGAAGGTAATTACTCATTTCCAGTTGGTAAGGTTAATTTCATGCAGATGTTCCCTGTTACCTTTAAAGAGTATTTACGTTCTGCTAATAATGCTCTATACAACCAACTGCTTGACTTTGTTGGAAATACCGATTCAATACCATCAATTCTCTTTAACAGGATTGAAGAGTTTTATCATTCATATCAGATATGTGGAGGACTGCCTTTATCGGCTCGTTCTATGATTGATAACAGCGGATTGGAAAACGTCGAGAAAATATTGGAAGAGAATCTGATGGCATACGAGATTGACTTCAGCAAACACAGCTTGCATTCTGATATTCCTAAGATTCATGCTATATGGAACTCAACACCAGAGCAATTGTCGCGAGAAAACAATAAATTCGTTTACCGCGTAGTTCGTGAAGGAGCGAGAGCTCGCGAATACGAAAATGCTCTGCAGTGGCTTGTAGATGCTGGTATGTTGTACCGCGTGAAACTGTGCGAAAAGCCTGAACTTCCTTTGAGCTTTTATGAAAATAATACGGCTTTTAAAGTCTATCTGCTTGATATAGGATTATTAAGAAAATTGTCAAAATTACCTGCAGAAATATTCATCAGTTCCACAAATCTTTTTACAGAATTCAAAGGTGCTCTTGCGGAGAACTTTGTCTTGACATCGCTTCTCGCCCAGGGATTTGATATTCCGAATTATTGGACCTTGCAAGGAAACAAGGCCGAAGTTGACTTCCTGATTGCCAACAAGCTTGCGGTAATTCCAATTGAGGTTAAATCCGACAGACGAATCAGCGGAAAGAGTTTCGCTGAATATGACAAGAAATACAATCCTTCATTAAGGATAAGACTCTCAATGAATAACATAAAGAAAGATGGCAACCTTTTGAATCTCCCAATTTTCATGGCCGACTGGATAAAAGAGTATGTGTGATAGATGAAAGTCTAATGACAAAAGGTAAATGTCTAAAATCATTGCCTCCCGTAGAGTCATACGGACGTGTGATGGTATTTTTTTTACAAATTTACGGGGAATCGGAAAATTTACTTGTTTAAATTTGCGGTAAATCGGGAAAATGCCATTTTAAATTTGCGGGGAAATAAAAAAAAGACTTATCTTTGCAATATATACAGCATTTATAGTCATGGAAAAGAGAGTCTTTAAAAGGAAAATATACGACAGAATACTTCAATGGAAGCAAGAATCGAATGGAGATACAGCGTTGATGATACAAGGTGCAAGGCGTATTGGCAAATCTACCATCTCTGAAGAATTCGCAAGGAACGAATATTCATCGTATCTGATTATAGATTTCAATACGGCTTCTTCAACAGTAAAATCACTGTTTGACGACCTAATGGATCTGGATTTTATATTCCTTCAATTGCAGACTATCTATAATGTTGTTTTGGAAAAGCGAAAATCAGTTATCATATTTGATGAAGTACAGAAATGTCCCAATGCAAGGCAGGCTATAAAATATCTCGTGCAGGACGGCAGATATGACTATATTGAGACAGGATCGCTCATCAGTATAAAACAGAACACAAAGGGAATAACAATTCCCAGTGAGGAGGAACGAATCGATATGTATCCGATGGACTTTGAAGAGTTTCGTTGGGCTTTGGGTGATACGGCATCTATTCCGCTTATCAAGACATTTTATGAAAAACGAATTCCATTGGGAGTTGCACACAGAATCAAACAAAGAGATTTAAGACTTTACATGCTAGTGGGAGGAATGCCTCAAGCTGTAAATGAATATATCAATACCAATAATTTAGCGAAAGTTGATGCTGTAAAACGCAGAATCATCAAATTGTATTCAGACGACTTCTTAAAGATAGATGCGACAGGAAAGCTAAGTAAATTGTTTATGGCAATCCCATCACAACTAAGTAAGAAATCAACACGATTCTACACCAATTCTGTTGTAGGTGAATTAGGAAAGACCGCTGAGGCAGAGATGATTATCAATCTTGAAGATAGCAAAGCCGTTCTGGTTTCATACCACTCTGACGACCCCAATGTAGGAATGTCATTGTCACAAGATATTTCTAAATATAAGCTCTTTGTCAGCGATACTGGATTATTTGTAACGATGGTGTTTTGGGATAAGGACTTTACAGAAAATACCATATATCAAAAGTTATTAGCAGACAAGTTAGAGGCAAATCTTGGCTATATATATGAGAATCTGACAGCTCAAATGCTTACTGCTGCAGGAAACAAGTTGTTTTACTTCACTTTTGAGAAAGATGAGAAACACTCATACGAAGTTGATTTCTTATTATCACGAGGTAATAAAATATGTCCGATTGAGGTAAAATCATCTGGATACAAGTCTCATGCATCCTTAGATGCATTCAGAGCAAAATATTCCGCAAGAATCAAGAATAGTTATCTGTTTTACACAAAAGATTTTATGATTGGAGATAACGAAATGATATACATGCCTTTTTATATGGCATCTTTGATTTAGCAATAGATAGAGACTATAAAGATTAAAACTCGACAGTCTATATTTATCATCGCCTCACGTAGAGTCACACGGACGTGTGACTGCATTGATGAAACCTTATTAGAGTCTCCTTCTTATCACAGTCGTGTCAAGCTCGGACTGTATCTTGCGGAGAGTTTTGTCTTGACAGCGCTTCTCGCCCAGGGATTTGATATTCCGAATTATTGGACCTTGCAAGGAGACAAGGCTGAAGCTGATTTCCTGATCTCCAACAAGCTTGCTATAATTCCAATTGAGTTTAAATCCGACAGACGAATCAGCGGAACTGTTTCGATGAATATGACAATAGTAGCTTTAATGATAATCTATCTAAAACTTTAAAAGTCTTAAAACGTTTTAACATAAAGAGTGTTTTTATATGTTAAGACGTTTTTCAATATTATTATCTATAATAATTTCTTCGCTTATTATCAACGCTGACGAAAAGAAACTCACCATAGGCATCACCGACTGCCCTCCCTTCATCATTATTGATGACGGTAAAATCAGCGGTCTGACAATCGATTTATGGAACAGCATTTCAGATTCGTTAAATATTGATTATGATTTTGTAATAGCTGAAAACGATAAGGTTATAACGAATATCTCAGAGGGGAAAATCAATATTTCAATCGCTCCTATGATGGTTTCTTCCGCATTTGGAAATAGCACTTTTTTCACACAGCCGTTTTACATCTCTAATATTTGTGTCGCTATTGAAGATCATTACGAGTCGGGATTCGTCACTGTGATAAAGAATATCTTTTCTTTTTCTTTCTTAAAAACTATAGGGTTGCTTATGTTAATAAATTTTACCATCGGAACATTGATCTGGCTTGCCGAGAGAAAAGACAATCCTGCTTTCTCGAAGAAGATTAACGGCATCGTCGACGGATTCTGGTGGGCATGGGTGACGATGACGACCGTGGGCTATGGCGACAAATCGCCGCAAAGCAAGAACGGTAAGATACTCGCAACGATATGGATGCTCGTCGCGATACTTATCATCAGCGGTTTCACAGCAACGATTTCATCTGAACTTACTACTCACCGACTTCAGAATAATGTCACTAACATCCACGACTTGCATAAGATGAAAGTAGGTAGCGTTGAAGGTAAGAGCAGCGACATATACCTTAATTACAAACATATAAATACAAAACAATATCCGACTGTCGAAGCGGGAGTGGAGGCTCTGAAAAAAGGTGAAATTGATGCTTTCGTCGATGACGGCGCATCACTGAATTATTATTTCAATAAAAAAGACAAAAACTTAACTAAGAAGATAAAACTCATAGAATTGCCTAACAACAAAGAGTATTATTGTTTTATGTCGTCGGATCCTTTGTTAGTTAACGAGATAAATCCTTATCTGCTAAGTTTTCTCGAATCGGAACAATGGAATAAGCTTCTTAAAAAATACGGACTTATAGAGTGAGATGTATGCTCTGAAACAATATGTTCCATATTCATGATGCTAAAACTCCTCTTCTCCGTATTGCTCTTTCAGTTTTTCCAGCTTGTCTTTTAAAACGATAGTGAGTTCATCTGTTCCTTCCTTGCCATAAATGTTGTTCATCTCGTTTTTGTCATTCTGAAGGTCATATAATTCCCAAACGTCATCTTCATAGAAATGAATGAGTTTGTATCTCTCGGTACGTATTCCGAGATGTGGCTTGACGTTATGTTCGTCAGGAAATTCATAATAATGATAATAAATTCCGTCGCGATTTGGTTCATAATTCTCTCCTTTTAACAAAGGTAAGAATGAGCATCCGTGGATGTCGTCTGGAATCTCAACTCCAGCGAGTTCCAAGAAAGTAGGGGCGTAGTCGATGTTTTGTACCATCTCGTCAATTTCGCCTTTCACACCTCCAGGATAACGTACCAACAATGGTGTCCTGAACGACTCTTCATACATCCAGCGTTTGTCGAACCAGCCGTGTTCGCCCATATAGAATCCTTGGTCGGAAGTATATATAATTAATGTGTTTTCCAAAAGTCCTTCTTCTTCAAGATAATCTAATACGCGTCCAACATTGCGATCGACAGATGTTATCACACGAAGATAGTCGCGCATATATTGCTGATATTTCCATTTGTCTAATTCTTCTCCCGAGAGATTAGCTTCTTTAAACTTCTCTATGACAACATCATAATGTGCGTCCCAGGCTTTCTTCTGTTCTGGATTTAGGTTGTTATACATCCAACGTCCCCAATATTCCAAGTCGCTGCGACCATGAATGAGACTGTCTTTATCGGCGAGTTTCAGGTCATAAACCAAGTCCATGTCCTTACTTATCGACATCTTATTTTCTTTTGCGGCAAGACGTCCTTCGTAGTTGTCGTAGAATGTCTCTGGTAGTGGGAAGTCGCTATCCTTAAATAATTTTAAGTCACATGTGTCGGGCATCCATGTACGGTGCGGAGCTTTGTGATGGAGAAGGAGACAGAATGGTTCCTCTTGGTTTCGTTCATTTTCCAACCACTCTAAAGCGACATCGGTAGTGACATTTGTTGCGTAGCCTTCGCGCTGGATCTTCTCGCCGTTACGGATGAAAGTCGGGTTGTAATAATCGCCTTGACCTATCAATATATCCCAATGGTCGAAGCCTGTAGGGTCGGAGTTGAGATGCCATTTTCCGATGATGGCTGTCTCGTATTTTTCTTGAATTAATTTTGGAAAAGTCTGTTGGCTTCCGTCGAAGGTACAGCTGTTATCAGTAAATCCGTTGGCGTGACTATGTTTTCCCGTGAGAAGGCAGGCACGCGACGGCGCACTGATGGAGTTGGCGACAAAACTATTGTTGAAACGTACGCCTTCGTTGGCGATACGGTCGAGATTGGGAGTGCGGATGAAAGTGGTGTCGTATGCGCTTATCGTCTGATACGAATGATCGTCCGACATTATGAAAAGTATATTCATCGGTTTTTCTTCACCAACGCAAGAATATAGGAATGGTAACGCTAACGCGCTCTTTGCAGAGACTCTTAATATTTTTTTAGTTTTGTCGAAGATGTTGTTCATATAATAATATGTATAGATTATAGGATGCGAAGATAAGAAAAAAGTGGAAAATATTACGATGTTCGTTGATTTGATTTTGTGAACAAATGTTAATTAATTATCTTTGCAAAAAAGAAATAACATTTATGAATCATTTTAATTTTATTTTGAAGAAAGGCTTGTTATGCCTTGTTTTTATTTTGACATCATCATTTTATTTTAATCTTGAAGCGCAAGAAAACCAGCAGTTTTATAATTATGGTTTTGAAAGTTGGATTCACGAAGGTACTGAAGACGTGGAGCCTGCACATTGGCATTCTTTCATGTCGGCTTCGGGTAGTTTCAATAATCTTATGTCGCAGCAGATTGAACCTTCATCTGCTAAACGTCCGGGAACTCAGGGCAGCAGAAGTGCTCGTATCTTCTCAAAAAAGAAAGTGGGAATTGTGGCGAACGGCAATATGACTACTGGCAGAATCAACGCCGGAAGCATGAGCCCGAGCGGAAGCAGTAACTATAACTATACGCAGCGTAACTCGGATTACTGCATGCCGATGACTGTCATCCCAGATTCGCTAACGGTATGGGTCGCCTTCAGAGCCGAAGAGTCTACTTCTTACGCCAGCGTGATGACGGCTATCCATGGCGATGTCGACTTGAAACAACTCAGTTCGGGAGGCTACGATCCTTCCAATATGGTGTGCGCTACTGCAAAACGTGAGTACGCAAGGACATGCACCTCCGGTAATTCGTTGGTGTGGAAGAGATTGTCGATACCATTTACATCTGGCTCACATAATAATCCTAAATATATTCTTACCACTTTCTCCACGAACAGCGTCCCTGGCGGAGGTGACAAAGGTGACGAGGTCTTTGTGGACGACATCTATCTGATTTATAATCCACATATTGAAGTTGATTATTTGTCGCAGACAGAGTTCGTGTTTTCGGATGACGCTTCTTCCATAGATATAGAGATTCCTTTCAATCTGACAGGGTCGATGTCGGTAAACAACCTGAACAAAGAAGCTAATCAAGTCATCGCACAACTCTCAGACGCTGACGGAAGTTTCGATAATCCTACGGAATTAGGTCGTGTCACGACTGATGAAAGCGGTGTGATTCACGGCGTGATACCTTCATATATTAAAGATGGCGATGCTTATAGAGTGAGAGTCGTCTCGACAAATTATCCTATGACATCGGAAGATAACGGCACTGATATAAGTATATACGGTGGTAATGGAATAGACACGTATTTCTTAACAAATATTAATGTATATCCAAATCCAGCCGACGAATTCGTCAAAGTGACTTCAAATAATATCATAAGGGAAATCCATATTTTCTCTATCGACGGCAGAATGGTTTATTCTGACAGCATAAACCAGAACGAGACGACAATAGATTTGTCATATTTCAATAAAGGAACTTATATCGTCAGAATGATTTTAGATGGGGAAGTCGTTGTGAAGAGAATAGTTAAAATCTGAGAATCTGAGAATCTGAAAATCTGAGAAACTGAGAAACTGAGAATTCTCGGTTTTTCTTTTTTATGGAACATTCTTTAATTATGCATTATGAATTATGCATTATGCATTGAAAAAATCCTTCGTCTTTTGTCTTTATACTTTAGACTTTTATTATCTTTGTAGCTGGAACTTAAATTAGTAGATCAATGAGCAAAATGAAGGAACCGTCTTACATACCGCCTTTTACGGTGACAACTAAAGCTATAAATTTAGTCGCTGAAATATCAGCATTGATAGAACGTTATGTTATCAGATTGGAGAAATCTGACGGATTGCGTCTACGTAAAGTCAACCGTATTAAAACTATTCATAGTTCGTTGGCGATTGAAGGTAACAAACTTTCTGAAGATCAAGTAAGAGATATTATTGATGGTAAGAGTGTAATAGCTCCGCTTCGTGAAATTCAAGAAGTTAAGAATGCTATGAATACATACGAATTGTATTCTAAATTAAACCCATTCAGTGAGAAAGATTTGCTGAAAGCTCATGCTGTAATGATGAATTCTCTTACCGACGATGCTGGTAGATTCAGACATGGTGGAGTAGGAGTCTTTGCAGGAGAAAAATGTGTTCATTTGGCACCTCCGGCAACACGGGTTCCATTTCTTATTGGAGATTTATTTGATTGGTTGAAACATTCAAAAGATCATTTGTTGATTCGCAGTTGCATTTTCCATTACGAATTTGAATTCATTCATCCTTTTTCTGATGGTAATGGCAGAATGGGGCGTTTATGGCAATCTCTTATATTAGGAAAATTAAATCCTATTTTTGAACATCTTCCTATTGAAAATATGGTTTTTGCCAACCAACAGAAATATTACGATGCAATTACAGAGAGTACTAATCTTAATGATTCTTACCCTTTTATAGATTTTATGTTAAATGAAATCTTAAAAACTTTACAAAATAATATTGATAATAAATCAGAGAATAAAATTCCTAATAAAATTCCTAATAAAATTCCTAATAAATTGTTGAAAGAACATCAGGGATTTTCTGATATGACATGGAAGATTTTATCTTATATTATTGACAATCCGTATGCTACATCAAATGAGATGAGTTCTGTCTTAAGTGTTAGCGATAGAATGATTAGGAATCACATTAAAATATTGCGAGATACGGGAATAATCCAACGTGTTGGTAGTAATAAAAACGGTCACTGGGAAATCCTTAAATAAAATTCCCTAACCCATCAATGATTATGTCAGTAATTTTTAACTGTTAATTGTAAACTGTTAATTGTTAATTGTCAACCTCGGTAATATCTCTCCCGAGTTTCCTTGCAGGAAAATGTCGGTTATCGTATCAGTATAAAGCGAGCGGTCTCTGTTGATTTCAATGATGGTCGCTCCTTTTCTTTTAGCGATGCCGGGAATCATATTGGCAGGATGGACCTGACCCGATGTACCTATTATTATAAATACGTCACAGTCGTTGGCAGCCTCGACAGAATTATAATAAGCATCTTGTGGAATGCCTTCGCCGAAGAAGATGAAATCAGGTTTTAATAGATGACCGCATCTTGGACATAAAGCTGGCTCTTCTGTAATCTTAATTTCTTTTAACGGATAAACAGCATCGCATTGTTTGCAGACGAATCTCGAAGAGTTGCCATGAAACTCATGCACGATTTTATTTCCCGCTATGCGATGAAGGTCGTCGATATTCTGTGTGATGACGCATTTCAGTTTTCCTTCTTTTTCCCATTCTGCCAAAACATAATGACCTGGATTTGGCTTTATCTCGTTGTTGTTGAAGAAATCGAAGAAAATCTCTTTTATCACTTTCCACGATTCTTTGGTGTGACGATAATAATAGTCGATATCCAATGATTTTGGATCGTATTTGTTCCATATTCCATTCTCGCCTCTGAAAGGAGGAATGCCGCTCTCTGCCGAGATGCCTGCTCCCGTGAAAGCTACTATCTTCTTCGCCTTAGAAATAATCTCGGCTGCTTTTGCTATATTGTCGTTCGTTGTCATAATGAGGATATTTTTGCAAAGATAGAGAAATCTGAAAATCTGAAAGTTTGAGAATCTGAGAAATTTCAATCTGTCTTATTGTAATTCTGATAGGAAGTCTTTTACGTAAATATGTCTTATGCCTTGATATGAATTCTCGAAATGACGTTCTCCTGAGACTACAATCTTCGGGTAGTTGTCTTTAATTTTCAAAAGATTACCAAATTCTCGTTCTATCGTCTTCTGCTGCGACAACTCTGATGATACTTGTACATATAAAGTCTCGCCATTACGGGTGCACACAAAATCTACTTCTTCCGACATCATAGTCCCTACTTTGACTTCATAACCACAATAAATCAGATGATTACATACAATATTCTCCAAACGTTTTGCTCTGTCCTGTATCTTATATCCTGCAACGGCATTACGGATTCCCATATTCTCAAAAAAATATTTCTCACCTCTTTCAAAAAACTTCTTCCCAATAATATCGTATCTGCTTATACGGTGAACCACAAAAGCATCGACGAGGTAATTGGCATATTCCGACACTTGGTTGGGTGCGAGTTTTACGTTTTGATTCTTTAAAAAATCGCTTATGCTTTTTGAGGAAAAAATGCTCCCAACATTGTCGGCGAGAAAACGAATTAGTTGCTCTAAAAAAATGGTGTTGCGTACATTCATTCTCTGAACAATGTCTCGCAAAACAATCGTTGAATATATGCTTTTTATGTATTCCATAACGACTCGCTCTTCTAAAGGAAGATTTATCAGATATGGTAAACCTCCAAAGTGAATATATTTTTCCAAAGTGTCGTCGTCGTTCGGAAGCTTATGAAATTGAAGAAATTCCATATATGAAAGACTATAGATCTTGAACTCGACAAATCTGCCCCCTAATTCATTGGCTAAATCGCTCGACAAGATTTTTGAATTGCTTCCCGTAATATATATGTCGTTGTTGTCATCTAATGCTAATGAGCGTAATGCTAAATGAAATTCTTTGATCTCCTGAATCTCATCAATAAAGATATAGTTTCTTTTTTCTTTCGATAGGTTTTTATTTACGTATGAATATAAGTCGTTGTATTCGCGGATGAAATCGAATTCCAAATCTTCTTTATTTATATAAATGATGTTGGCATCGCTTTCTTCCTCCTTAATTATGTTAATCAGTTGATAAAGAATATAACTCTTGCCTACACGACGGTGCCCTGTCATGACTTTTATCGTGCTTTTTCGCATAAAAGGTCTGATACGATTTATATATTCTTTTCTTTCATATATCAAATTAGGAATTTTATTCATACTTTAATCATGTTTATAATTATTGCAAAAATAGTAAAAAATATAATCGTGTTTATAATTCAAGGTAAAATTTACAAAAATTATAAGTATAATTACAGAAGTTCCCTAAAATCCAATTCCACATTATCTCACATCAATTATGCATTATGCATTACGAATTATGCATTATGAATTATGAATTATGAATTATGAATTATGAATTGCCTTTGGGCGTTCCGGCTCCGCCGTCGGGCTTTCCGCTATATCTTTTTCCGCTACGCTCCAAAAGGATGCCGCTCCAATCCCTAACGCATCACGAAGTGCTACCAATGAACTTTAGCTGCGTGTATATCTTTGTCAATAATTTTTTCTCACTCTTTTTCCGCAACAAAAAAATAAAATTCTAAAAAAATTAACACCTAAAATATTTGTTTTTTTTAATTATTATCATAACTTTGCAGAATTGTGAAATTATTGAAATTCTATTTACAATGGCATATATTTCTTTTGACAAACAGCATTTGGTAAACCTTGAATTTACTATGAACAAAGAGATTTTGCGTTCTAATCGTTCAGGTGCCTTTTGCAATACTACAATCATCGGTTGCAATACAAGAAAGTATCACGGACTGTTAGTCGTGCCGCAACCTCAACTCGATAATAACAACCACGTGCTTCTTTCGTCAATCGACGAGACGGTCATCGTGAATAAAGAGGAGTTCCATTTTGGCGTTCATCAGTATGAAGACGGAACCATCATGCCTCACGGACATAAATACATAAGAGAATTCTCCGCAGAGCCGATACCGAAACTGACTTATCGCGTCGGCGCGACTCGCATCACTAAAGAATATATCTTCGCTGAAAACGACAGTCGTATCTATATCCGTTACTTCGTGGAAGAGGCCGCTCAGCCTATCACGTTGCGTCTGCTGCCTTTCCTCGCTTTCCGTAACGTACACATGCTCACTCACGAAAATCATGTCGCGAATAGAAAATATACTCCAATAAAAAACGGCGCTTCGTGGCAGATGTATGAGAACTACGATTCTCTCTTCTTGCAGACTTCAAAAAGCTCTGAATATACTCACGCACCTCATTGGTATAGCAAGGTATTCTATCTCAGAGAGTTTGAACGTGGCTACGATGCGGTAGAAGATTTGTATGTACCAGGTTTCTTAGAAGTGGAACTTAAAGAAGGCGAGTCTGTCATAGTGTCGGCTGGTCTCGAAGAGAAAAATCCTGCTACATTCAAACGTCAGTTTGAGTCGATGATGGAATCGAGAATACCACGCGACAGCTTCGAACATTGTCTGCAAAACTCGGCTCAGCAGTTCATCATCAGAGAGAAAGACGGAACTCGTATGTTCGCCGGATTCCCTTGGTTCGGAAGCTGCGGCCGCGACACTCTCCTCTCAATACCGGGGTTGATTCTCGCCAATGGCGATAAAAAGACTTTCAAGGAACTGCTGAAATATCTTATCGATACTATGCAAGGTCCTTTCTTCTCGAACAGATATTACCAGAAATCATTATATTACACAGCCGTCGACTCTCCGCTTTGGTTCTTCCTCATCCTTCAGAAATATGAATCTATGCTCGGTGCGACAAAGAAATCTATATGGAAAGACTACGGCGCAGTGATGAGCCTCATCTTAAATAGTTTCATTGAAGGCGCAGATTTCAACGTTAAGACTTTGGAAAACGGACTTCTTTATGCGGGCAACGAAAACCTCGCTCTCACTTGGATGAACGTGTTCTGCGACGGTAAGCCTTATACTCCAAGAACAGGTCTCGATATAGAGATAAACGCTTTGTGGTATAACGCCTTACGTTATGCAGTGGAAATCCTGAAAGAGGCTGATAAGAAAAATCCTGACTTACCAAAATGGAATGAGGTCGCTGATCAGGTTAAAGATTCGTTTACAAAATGTTTCTATAATGAACAAACGGGCGTTTTCTACGATTATATAAATGATAACGAAAGAAATAACGAAGTACGTCCAAATATGTTGATTGCTATATCATTACCTTATTGTCCTTTGAATGACGACCTGAAGAAGAAGATCTTCGATATTACTCGTTCTGAGTTGCTGACAAATAGAGGATTACGTTCATTGTCGCCACGCTCTGAGTTTTATAGGGAAGTGACAATCGGTAATCACAGAGAAAGAGAGACAGCTTATCATAATGGAACGGTATTTCCATGGTTGATAATGCCATACGTTGATGCAGCTGTTAGTCTTTACGGAAATACATCATTGCCTTATCTCGAAGATTTGTACAATGCCTTTGAAGAGGTTATCGCTGAGAACGGAATCGGTACTATCTCAGAGATTTACGACGGTAATCCGCCTCACGAGTCGAGAGGTTGCATTTCGCAATCGACGAGCGTGGCAGCGGTTTTATATTTAAAATATGTTATTGACGGATTGAAAAAATAAGATTATGAAAGTGTTGATGTTTGGCTGGGAATTTCCTCCTCATATCACCGGAGGTCTCGGCACTGCTTGTTTCGGAATGACAAAAGGTCTCGCCAAGAACGGCGTCGATGTGTTGTTCGTCGTTCCTAAAGCTCATGGCGATGAAGATGAGACTAACGTCCGCCTGCTTAATGCGAGCGATGTGACTGTCAATATTGATAATGAAAAAGATAGATCCTATTGGGATAGGGTGCAATATATGGAGATTGGCTCTAATATCATTCCTTACGTGGGACCTGAACGTTTTGAGCAGATCGTTGAGGAACAGCGCGCTACCAATTATTTCCAGAGTCCGGTCTTCATGCCGAGATATGAGTTCTCCGGTAAATACGGTGCTAACCTCATGGAAGAAGTCTCGCGTTATGCTCTCATCGGTTCTTCTCTCGCTCTCGAACATAAAGACGAATTCGATGTGATTCACGCTCACGACTGGCTGACATATTCCGCTGGCATCGCAGCAAAAGAGACGACAGGAAAACCTCTCGTAGTTCACATGCACGCTACTGAGTTCGACCGTTCGGGAGAGAATATCAATACTCTCGTTTATTCTATCGAACGTCGTGGCATGGAAGCCGCCGACATTGTCATCACCGTCAGCGACCTTACAAGAAAAATCGTCGTGGAGAAATATGGCATCAATCCGAACAAGGTCATCACGGTGCATAACGCTGTCGAGCCAAATGACAAGAGACGTTCAGAATATGAGACCTGCGGCTTGAAGAATAAAGTCGTTACTTTCCTCGGACGTATCACCTACCAGAAAGGACCAGAGTATTTCGTTGAAGCAGCACATAAGATCTTACAATACGACCCGACGATACATTTTGTCATGGCAGGAACGGGCGACCTTCTTCCTAAGATGATACGTCGTGTGGCGCAGCTTAAGATGGGAGCTAACTTCCATTTCACAGGCTTCTTGAAGGGCAACGACGTAGATCAGATGTTCGCGATGTCGGATGTCTTCGTCATGCCTTCAATATCAGAGCCTTTCGGCATCGTCCCTCTCGAAGCTATGCGCCTCGATGTCCCTTGCGTCATCTCAAAGCAATCGGGTGTTTCGGAAGTTCTTCAGAATGTGTTGAAAGTAGATTTCTGGGACATCAACGGCTTGGCTGATAGTATCTACGGTCTCTGTCATTATCCTAAGCTGAGCGAGATGTTCAAGAAGAAAGGCAAGGAGGAAGTCGATAATCTGAAGTGGGAGTTCGCCTCCAAGAAGATTAAAGACGTCTATGAAAAAGCCATTGAAATAACACGATAAAAAACATTAAAAAAACATATATTATGAGTAAGTCGATTTGTTTTTATTTCCAAGTACATCAACCATATAACTTACGTACTTATCGTTTCTTCGATGTAGGAAAAAGACATTTTTATAATGACGAATATAGAAACAGAACAGAGATGCGTCGTCTTGCCGACCGTTGCTATCTTCCTATGAACGAAGTTCTTATGGAACAGATAAAGAAATATGGCGACAAGGTGAAATTCGCTTTCTATTTCTCTGGTCAGGCTATAGAGCAGATGCAGCAATACGCGCCGGATGCTTTGGAAAGCTTTAAAGAACTCGTCAAGACAGACAATATTGAAGTCGTGGCTGGAACTTACGGACATTCTTTGGCATCACTTCATAGTTTAGACGTGTTTAAGAAACAAGTTACAGAACATAAGAAACTGATGAAAGAGACTTTTGGCGTGACACCTAAGACATTCATCAATACAGAGTTCATCTATTCTAATGAGATCGGTGCTGACGTTGCTGAGATGGGATTCAACCTCATGGTGACAGAAGGCGCGAAACACGTCCTCGGTTGGAAGAGCCCTAATTATCTGTACGCTAACTCTATAAATCCTAAGTTGAAGCTGTTGTTGCGTAACTACAAACTCAGCGACGATATTACATTTAACTTCGAGAAAGATATGCTATCGACAGAGTCGTTCGTCGAGAAACTCAATGAGATAAATGAAGAAGTGGTGAATATCTGTGTCGATTATGATAACTTCGGTGACAGACATGATGCTTCTACAGGCATCTTGGAATTTATGAAATATCTTCCTGAAAAAATCTTTGCGAACACCGACTTTGAATATGCTAAGCCTATCGAGATGATTGATAAGTTGCAGACCATGAGTATCTTTGATGCTCCGATTCCGTTATCTTGCATGGAAGAAGAACGCGACCTCTCGGCATGGATGGGCAACGACCTTCAAGATGATGCCTTGCAGACATTATACTCATGCGCAAGTAAGGTGAAACGTTCTAAGGACGAAGACCTTATCCGCGACTGGAACGCGCTTCAAGACGCACATCATTTCTATAGTCTGTGTACGAAATACAGTAATGTGTCGCCATACGACTATTACATCAACTTCATGAATATCTTAACAGATTTTAAGGAAAGACTGTCCAATTGACAGTTAACAGTTAACAATTGACAATTAACAGTTGATATGTTGACTTAAAAGGACATAAATTTCCCACTGATTGGCACTGATTGGCACGGATAGCTTCTGTGTATATCAGTGAAATCAGTGTTTTTTTTGGATACATTCAATCTGTCCGTACTGTTACAACTTATTGTCTTATTGACTCGGTGACTTAATAAAATGAGACGCACCATAATATGGTTAAAATATGATTTCGTCATTTTTATATAGATTTATCAACCATATTAGTGTCGCGTCTCTACTTGGCGACTCGGTGACTTAAAAAAATCTTTCGTCTTTAGACTTTTTTTTCTTATCTTTGCACAGCTAAAAAAACTAATTTTAAATCTGAAAAACTAAGAAATAAAAAACTGAGAAAGCACTACTATGCATAACATTATATTAATAAAGGAAGAAAAACGTAAGGTTAAAATAACAGAAGATAAAACCCAATTTTATTAATTCCGTCTGACAGAGTTTGTGAAAACGAACCTCAGACGGAATTTTTAATTCACAATTAACAGTTTACAATTAACAATTAAGGGAACTTCTATAAATTCCCCGTTTAAATAAATTTTTACAATCATGTTAAAAACTTTTGCGTGCTTTATGTTTGGCTTCGTCCAAGTTGCTTGCGCTCGGAATAACCAATGTGAGCATTGTTCTTCACTCGCTTGACCGCAACTTTCTCTTTGGAATCTTTTCGTCTTTCTCTCAATCACATAGCTCGCTATGCTCTTTCGAGAAAAACAAAAATCTTCTCAAAGATAAAATCATAAATCACTTGCAAAGCAATTTATAGAAGTCCCCTTAAAACTAATAACACTTTAACAATGACTCTGACTAATGCCTTTAGCCTTTAGCCTTTAGTCTTTAGACTTTAACCCTTTAATCCCTTTAACACCTTGTAATAACTTTAACACCTCTAACACCTTTAATAACTTTAATACTTAAAAATAACAAACAAAAATGAACAAACTTCACAAACTACTGATTATCGCCCTGATACTAATTATGGGTGGTAATACTCTGAAAGCAGAGAATCTTACTGCTACACGTAACTCCGAGACGGAACTCGTAACAAAGAACCAAGACCTTCATTCTCATGACAATTTCATTACAAACGACAATCATGTCGCATCAACGCTGAGGGCGAGTGCGGCAGCGGCTGATCTCACCGTTACCATAGACACGGGTGGCAAGGTCACCTTGAAGGATGCCGACGGCGACGGCTACTATGAAATCAGTACGGCCGACGAGCTGTATGCCTTTGCGGCGGCAGTCAACGGCGGTAACAGAGCTATCAACGGCAAGTTGACCGCAAACATCGTGGTCAACCAAAACATGCTGACTTCGGACGGAGACCTTAACGGGGACGGAAGCGATTTCCGTGCCTGGATACCCATCAACAACAGTTCCATTAACGGGTACAACGGAACCTTTGATGGCGGCGAGCATACCGTCAGCAGCCTCTACTTTAATAACATTAATACTAAATATGTCGGTTTGTTCGGTAACGTCGCCAGTTCTGGCAAAGTAGCTAATGTGGGCGTTATTGATACTTATTTTAACGGATTTTCCTACATCGGCGGCGTGGTGGGCGAAAATTCTGGAACTGTCTCGGGTTGCTATAATACCAGCACTGTGATGGGTATCATGAACGGAGATGGCTTCAACACTAGCGACTATATCGGTGGCGTGGTGGGCTACAATTCCGGCACTGTCTCGGACTGCTATAATAACGGTAGCGTGAGTGGCATCGACAATATCGGTGGCGTAGTGGGCTACAATTCTGGTACTGTCTCGGACTGCTATAATAACGGTAGCGTGAGTGGCAGAATTTCTATCGGCGGCGTAGTGGGCGACAATTCCGACATTGTCTCGGGTTGCTATAACATAGGCAACATCAGCGGTGGTAACCGTATCGGCGGCGTGGTGGGCAACAACTACTCAGACGACAGTCCAGCCATTGTCACGGGTTGCTATAATAATGGTAATGTTAGCGGCAGTCTATATGTCGGCGGTATAGTGGGCAACAACAGAGACATTGTTAGAAGCTGCTATAGCACCGGTAATTCGAGTGAAGGCGGCGTGGTGGGCGGCAACCGCAAGGATGGTACCGTCACGAACTGTTACTACGACAGCACAGTTCATACTGGCAACGCTTTCTACTTTAACTTAGGCACTGCCACCGATGTACTGGGCAAGACCACCACACAGTTCGCCTCTGGCGAGGTGGCTTACCTGCTTCAGGGCGAACAGGAAGAAAATGTCTGGGGTCAGACTATCGGTACAGATGCTTATCCCGTCCTCGGCGGTGAGAAGGTCTACCGTGGCTACGAGAACTGCGGCGACACCGAACCGAAATACACCAATGACGAAAACATCTCCGAGGAAAAGCTTGAGCATAGCGGCAATATCACTTATACAGTCAATGAAACCGATAACACCAAGCATGATATAACATATTCCTGCTGCGGTATGGTGGTGATCGAGGAGCATGTTTCCGAAAAGGAAGAAAACAAGGCAACTTGCAAAGAATTGGCAGTGTGCGACCATTGTGGCGAAAGCTACGGTGAGCTGACTCACACCGGTGGCACGGCAACCTGCACCACACAGGCGGTTTGCGAAGTGTGCGGCGAAAGCTATGGCGAGCTTGACCCAAACAATCACGAATACGAAAATAACAACGGCTTCTGCAACGTTTGTGACACTCACCAGCCTGCTACGCTTGTCACTAACGAGAATTACGAATCTCTCGAACTTGCAGCCGAGTATGTTGGCTTTTACCAAATCGGCAACGCAGGTCAGCTTTATTGGTTTGCAAACCATATCAACACCGTGGACAGAACGGCAAGCGCAGTCCTTACGGCTGACATCGACCTTGAAGGAAAATCTGACGGCACAGGCAGAAAGTGGACGCCTATAGGCTCTACGGGCGAGAACAGCCACAACTTCCGAGGTCACTTTGACGGCAGAAATCATACAATCACAAACCTTTATGTTGATATGCAAAGAGCAGGACTCGGTTTCTTCGGAGAAGTGCGTCTTGGTGTTGTTGAAAACTTCACCATTTACGGTGATGTGAAGCTTACCTCAGATTGCAGCTATGTAGGCGGTGTTATCGGCTCTGCACCCGGCGCAAACGGTACAGATGTTCCCGACCATAACGGAGCAACAGTCAGAAATATTACCTCTTATGTGAATGTAACCCTTGATGAAGGCTCTCACGGTTCAAGTTTTGTAGGCGGTTTTATGGGCTATGCTAACCACGAAACAATTATTGAAAACTGCTCATGGTATGGCACTCTTGACCTTGGTGCAAACCGTGCAGACAGCGGTGTCGGCGGATTTATCGGACGCCTTTATGACACTTCCGACGTAACCGTTCGTAACTGTGCGGCTTACGGAACAATCAAGACAGCATATAAGAGCGGCACCTTTGAAAATTATTCAACCATATATATCGGCGGCTTCCTGTCATACAGCCCAGCAGGCGCACAGACAGTCTTAGAGAATAACCTCTGGGCAGGCGAGATAATCAATAATACCGACCTTGAAGCGTCAAATGCTCACCTCTCTGCCTTCGGCACCATGACTTCCTTCCAAAGCATTACAAACTGCTATGCGTTAAATAGTACACCTTACGTTACAACCAACAATGAGAATGATAATGATAT
>SUWS01000005.1 GCA_015061365.1 Lentimicrobiaceae bacterium
CAGTACATTTTGTCGACTGAACTTCTTATGACCCTGCAAATATACACAAAAAAATTATTGATAAAATGTTTTTTGTAATATAGTATCTACATTAATTTTCAACTTTCAACTTTCAACTTTCAATTTTCAATTTTCTTGTTTTTCTTTATCGCAAACCAGAATAATGCTATTGTGGCAACGACACTTAACAATGTAATGACGATGCCCGTTTTGCCGAAACCTTCAACATCGATATTTACCGCTCCTATACTGTTAAGGTAATACAGGAATACTATCGTTCCGTTGTTGGCGAAATGCATTGCCATCGGAATCCAGATGCTTCTCGAATAGTAGTACATATATCCTAACAGCAATCCTATTATGAGTCGCGGGAAGAATCCGTAAAACTCAAGATGTATGAAAGAGAATATCGCGGATGCTATGAATATGCCGATGTGCGCGTTTTTGCATAATTTTATTAAGGAAGTCTGTATGATTGAACGGAACAACAATTCTTCACCGAATGCGGCTAATCCTGCAATCATGAATAAATTGATGATGAGGCCTCCTATATTGTCGACATACACGAGTTTCTCAATCATTTCCGTAGCCGATTCCTGCATCGTTTTCATCCATTCTTCCAAACCGCTCATCGACTCCGGAAGTTTTATATTGGCATTCCATTCTCCGATAATAGAGTTGAGCGGCATGATGGTATATGTCATGGCTACGCCGATAAGGATCCATAATAACGTAGTCTTATTGAATCCCAACGATTTGAATGGCCGGTCGTTTATTAACATCGAATATATGATAGGAGGAAGTATGAATGTGAAGATCTGACTACAGATCTGGATAAATCTCAGTGAGTTCATGTCGGTGGGGTTGCAACCCGTGATCAATGGATACGCTACGCCAATAAGAGTGCCTAATATCAGACCTATGACTATTAACGCCGCTAATACGAAGATTCTCTCTAATTTGTTTGTTTTCTTAATAATTGGGAATTCCATGATGTAAAAGTTTTTTGCAAATTTAATATTTTTTAATGAAACGAATTGATTATTTTTGCAGGATAAAATAGAAGGGGACTTCTATAAATTCCCCGTTTAAGTAAATTTTGACAATTATGATAAAAACTTTTGCGTGCTTCGTGTTTTTTCTTGGGATATTTTCGCTTATCTTTCAATCACATAACTCGCTATGTTCTCTCAAGATAAACAAAAATCTTCTCAAAGAAAAATTCATAAATCACTCGCAAAGCAATTTGTAGAAATCCCCAGAAATTATGATAAGAATCGCTGATATAGAATTTGAGGATGTTCCTTTGTTGTTGGCTCCGATGGAAGGTGTTACCGATCCGCCGTTTCGTCACGCCTGCAAGGAACAGGGCGCGGATATTGTTTATTCAGAGTTTATCTCTTCCGACGGCTTGATCCGTGATGCCGTGAAGAGCGTACGTAAGTTAGGCTTCGTTGAAGAAGAGCGACCTTTCGGAGTGCAGATATTTGGCAACAGCATCGAGCCTATGGTAGAAGCTGCCCGTTATGCCGAGCGTTACAATCCTGATATTATCGACATTAACTTCGGATGTCCTGTTAAGAAAGTCGCATCTAAAGGTGCTGGCTCAGGAATCTTGAACGATATTCCTAAGATGGTAGCCATCACCGAGGCAGTGGTTAAAGCGGTGAAGAAACCTGTAACAGTCAAGACGCGTCTCGGTTACGACAGCGATCATAAGGAAATCGTCGACATTGCGGAACGACTTCAGGATGTGGGGATAAGAGCGTTGACAATTCACGGACGTCTTCGTACTACAAAATGGGGCGAGCCTGCCGACTGGACTTTGATAGGGGAGGTGAAGAACAATCCTCGCATGACGATCCCTATCATCGGTAATGGTGATGTCGTTGATGGACCTTCAGCGAAATATTTCTTAGATAATTTCGGTGTCGACGGACTTATGATAGGACGTGCCACTTATGGCAATCCATGGATTTTTAAAGAGATAAAACATTATTTGAAGACAGGCGAGTTGCTTCCTGCTCCGACGGTTGAAGAAAGGGTACGTGTTGCCAAAACTCATCTGACAGATTCTTTGGATTACAAAAAAGACGAGTTTTATGCCGTGATGGAGATGCGTAAACACTGGGGACTTTACTTCAAAGGCTTCGTCAATTTCAAGCAATTTAAGATGCGACTGATGGAGGTGAAGACCGTTGAAGAAGTGTTTATGATATTAGATGAAGTGGAGAACTATTATAGAATTTTGGAACTTTAGAATTTTGTAATTTTAGAGATTGTATGTAAAGTGCTGATTTTATTTGTGTTGTTTTTGAAAAATGAATAAAATCAGAGAGTTAGATTTTTTTTAAATTTTTTTTTAAATTTTCTTATGAAGTTATCAATATTTTTGTAACTTTGCACTCGCAAAACAAGGGTAAGAATTAAGATTATCCCGCTCCTATAGCTCAGTCGGTTAGAGTAGCTGACTCATAATCAGTTGGTCCCTGGTTCAAGTCCAGGTGGGAGCACAAGTTAAAACGCCAATTCGTTGAAGTTCAATGGTTGGCGTTTTTGCTTTATGTGGTCTACTGTGGTTGCAGAGTAGTATGCTTTTAAGTCTTCTCAGAGTATTAACAGAATCAGAACTAATTTGCATAATTCATGTAAAAATTGTACCGAAGTAAACGGTTAAAATGTTATATTTGCAAAACAAATTCGCTGAATTTTGAAGAAGTTATATACATACATACTACGCTCGTTTATAGGCACATTTATATTCACGTTTTTTGTCGCCGTCTTCATCTTGCTGATGCAGTTCCTTTGGTGCTATCTTGACGATCTCGTCGGCAAAGGCTTAGGATTCGATGTCTTAGGCAAGTTGATGTTCTACACGTCAATAACTTTTGTACCAATGGCTATGCCTCTCGCCATACTGCTATCATCACTGATGTGCTTCGGTAACCTCGGCGAGTTTTACGAGCTTGTGGCGATGAAAGCCTCTGGCATCTCGGTATGGAAGATCATGCGCCCCTTGCTTGTATTTTCCATAGTGATGAGCTTGGTCGCCTTCGTGTTTTCAAATAATGTCCTGCCAGTTGCCACCCTCAAATCAAAAGTTCTTCTGCGCGACGTGAGGAAACAGAAGATGTCGTTCGATATTCCAGAAGGAAGGTTTTATAAAGGTATTGACGGCTACACGATAAGAGCCGGCAAGAAAGGTGCCGACGGCAACACTCTTTATGACTTGATGATTTATGATCATACCGAATATAAGGGCAACATCAAAGTCACAACAGCAGACTCTGCCACCATGGCACTCTCACCAAATCAGACTGAGATAATTTTTACGCTATATGACGGATTCAACTATAGTGAAGTCGTTGATGATAAAGATTATAAAATAAAACGACCTTTCGAGAAGATGGAGTTTAGAAAACAACTTATCGCTTTCGACATCTCCGACTTCAGTATGACGGAAAGTGACGAAAGCACCATGAAAGGTCATCAATCGATGCTTAATCTAAGTCAGTTAGTTACTGCCATCGACTCATTGGAAATGAATTCTCAGGAACGTCTCGAATCGTATAAGAACTCTTTCAAAAACAGGATGCAGCACCTTTCGTCTAAACATAACGTAAAAAACGACAAGAAGAAACATGCCGAACTCGACACCATTACAGTGTTTAAGTGGCCTTTGCTTGAGAACTTCAGCGAGAAGGAACAACAATCGATTGTCAATATGGCTATCACCGCCACGAAAAATCAAGTCGACAATATAGACATCAACATCAAAGACTTCGAGCGACAAGAGACGAATATCAGGAAACACAAGCAAGTCATGCACGAGAAATTCTCTCTCAGCATCGCCTGTCTGCTGTTCTTCTTCATAGGTGCGCCTTTAGGTGCCATCATACGTAAAGGCGGGCTCGGACTTCCTATCGTCATCAGTGTGATATTCTTCGTGATTTATTACGTCATAACCATCACAAGTCAGCGTATCGCTATCGCTGGCGACATACCAGTATTTTTAGGCGTATGGATGTCGTCGATAATAATATTGCCTATTGGAGTCTTCCTGACAATAAAAGCCACGACAGACTCCGCGCTTCTCGATGGAGAAAGTTGGAAAAAGACATTTAATAAGATTTTCAAAAGAAATAAGAAACGATAAAACATATAGTTATGAATATTTTGATGCTTTGCAACAAGTCGCCATATCCGGCGGGAGAAGGCGGGCCGATGGCGATGAACAGTATCGTCAAAGGCTTGATAGGTGCCGGTCATAATGTAAAGATCCTTGCTGTCAATAGCGAGAAATATCATATTAAAGAAGAGGATATACCCAAGTCATATAAGAAAGAGACGAACATAGAGTTGGTAGATGTCGACTTGAGCATCAAACCTATAGCGGCGTTCAAGAATTTATTTACAGATAAGTCATATCACGTAGAGAGATTCATATCCGACAATTTCAAGAATAAGCTTATTGAAATCTTAGAAAAAAATAAGTACGACATAGTTCAGTTGGAGATGATCTATATGGCTCCATATATCGAAACCATCAGGGAACATTCCGATGCCACTATAGTCTTGCGTGCTCATAATGTGGAGCATCTTATATGGGAGAGGATCGCGAAGAAGACCAAGTTCCCGCTAAAACGATGGTATATCAATCATTTGGTCCGTACCTTGAGAAAATATGAGATGAACGTCATAAATAAAGTCGACGGCATAGCTGCCATCACATACCGCGACGCAGCTTTTTTCAGAGGCGAGACTGCGGTTCCGGTGATAGATATTCCTTTCGGAGTGAATCCCGACGAGTTTAATCCTGCCTATGAAGTGAAAGATAATCCGACATTATATCACATTGGTTCAATGAATTGGATGCCTAACGAGGAAGGTATACATTGGTTTCTCGATAATGTATGGGATAAAGTCGCTAAGAGAAATCCCGATTTACAGCTGAATCTCGCCGGACGTAATATGCCTAAATGGCTACTGAAACTGAAAAAGAAAAATGTTAATATCGTAGGTGAAGTCCCAGACGCTAAGGAGTTTGTCAAGAATAATGATATAGCTGTTGTTCCGTTGCTATCGGGCAGCGGCATAAGAATCAAAATCATCGAGTCGATGGCGATGGGTAAGACCGTCGTGACGACAATGGTTGGAGCAGAGGGAATCCAGTATTCGGAATATGAAAATATTATTATCGCCGACTCGCCGTCAAAAATGGTCGAGGTGATTTGCAAGATAGTAAAAGAACCCGATGAGGCACAACGTATAGGATGCAATGCGCGACGACTCGTTGAAGATATTTATGACAACAAGAAGATCATAGAGAGACTGCTTCTGTTCTACGATGAGATTAGCTCAGCAAAAAAAAACGTGACACATATTAATTAAAAGCATACCATATTATGAAGATATTTGTACTCTTGCCGAGAATACCGTGGCCTCTCGAAAAAGGCGACAAACTGAGAGCCTACAACCAGATCAAGCAGCTTGCCTTGAATAATGAAGTGATATTGTGTGCTTTGAATACTGATAAGAATATCAATAAGGATGATGCCCGTAAAGCATTACAACCGTATTGTTCTTCTATACATTTCTTCGATGTCGGTAAGATGTCGATATTGACAAACTTAGCAAGAGCATTCTTCAAAGGTCTTCCAATACAATGCGGATATTTTTATAACAAAAAGATTCATAAAAAAATACATGAACTCATAAAAGAACATAATCCGGATATGCTCTTCGGTCAGCTGCTGAGGACCGCTGAATATATCCGTCACGAAAAAACACCTAAAACCATCGACTATCAGGATGTGTTTTCAATGGGTATGAAACGAAGATATGAAATAGCCCCATTCTATTTGAGACCTTTCTTTAACATGGAATATAAACGTCTCAGACGTTACGAACACGACATATTCGATGACTTCGATGTCAAGACGATAATAAGTGTACAAGACCGTGACGACATCGACCATCCAAAGAAAGAAGAGATACTCATCGTGCCGAACGGCGTGGATCACGAATATTACACTCCTCAGAATCAGGAGAAGAAATACGACATCGTGTTTACCGGCAATATGGCTTACGCACCCAATGTCAACGCGGTGGAATATCTTGCCAATCATATCATGCCTTTGGTGTGGAAACATCTTCCCGATGCGAAATTATATATTGCGGGCGCGACACCAGACCCTCGCGTTAAAAAGGTGGCTTCCGAGAATATCATCATCAGCGGATGGCTCGACGATATGAGAGATGCATACGCGCAAAGCAGAATCTTCATAGCTCCGATGAGAATAGGAACCGGACTTCAAAACAAACTCCTTGAAGCTATGTCCATGCGCCTGCCTTGTATCACTACGTCGTTGGCAAACGGATCGTTACACGCAGAAGAAGGCAAAGAGATACTCGTAGGAAATAACGAATACGAGCTCGCCGACCATATCGTCACGTTATTGACAGATAAAGAGAAAACAGAATCCATAGCGCAAAACGGATATGACTTCGTACATCGCGTCTATGACTGGGGAATGGCGACGAATATTATGGAAGAAGCGATGGGGTTAAAATTGAAAATTGAAAGTTGAAAGTTGAAAATTGAAAAAATAACTTCCGCCTCTAATGCGTTAGGGATTGAAGCGGCATCCTTTTGTAGCGAAGCGGAAAAAGATATAGCGGAAAGCCCGACGGCGGAGCCGGAACGCCCGAATATGTTAAAATCTGAAAATCTGAGAATCTGAGAATCTGAGAAACTGAAAATTGAAAGTTGAAAATAATTGTGGACAATGACTGTTGACTGTAGTCTGTTGTCCGTTGACTCAAAAAATAAAAAACATGGCAGACGACAAGAAGATAATTTTTTCTATGGTAGGTGTGAGCAAAGTGATTCCGCCTTCAAGACAGATTTTGAAAGACATTTATTTGTCATTTTATTATGGAGCAAAAATAGGTATCATCGGATTGAACGGATCTGGAAAATCCACCTTATTGAAAATCATTGCAGGCAAAGATAAGTCATATAACGGAGAAGTAGTTTTCTCTCCAGGATATTCTGTTGGTATGTTAGATCAGGAGCCGGAATTGGATAACAGCAAGACTGTGAAGGAAGTCGTTCAAGAAGGCATTCAGGAAGTCGTTGACATTTTGAAGAGATATGAGGAAGTCAACGCCCGTTTCATGGAAGAACTCACCGACGACGAGATGAACGCTCTCGTGGAAGAACAAGGTCAGCTCACCGATTTGATTGAACAGCATGACGCTTGGGATTTGGACAGCAAACTTGAGAGAGCTATGGACGCGCTCAACTGTCCTGACGGCGACACTCCTGTGAAGAACCTCTCCGGTGGTGAACGTCGCCGCGTGGCATTGGTGCGACTTCTTCTCCAAGAACCAGATATTTTATTATTAGACGAACCAACCAACCACCTTGACGCAGAGGCGATCAACTGGTTAGAGCAACACTTGCAACAATATAAAGGAACCGTTATCGCTGTCACCCACGACCGTTACTTCTTAGACCACGTGGCAGGCTGGATTTTAGAATTAGACCGCGGTGAAGGCATTCCATGGAAAGGCAACTACTCCTCATGGCTCGACCAGAAGACAGCACGCATGGCGATGGAGGAGAAGACAGAAAGCAAACGCCGCAAGACTTTAGAACGCGAGCTCGAATGGGTCAGGATGGCACCGAAAGCACGTCACGCCAAAGGCAAGGCACGTCTCGCTTCATACGAGAAACTCCTTAACGAAGACGTGAAAGAAAAAGAAGAAAAATTAGAGATATATATCCCGAACGGCGACCGTCTTGGCAATAAAGTCATTGAGGCAAAGAACATAACGAAAGCATACGGCGATAAACTGTTGTTCGAGAACTTGAGTTTCAGTCTGCCGCCGGCAGGTATCGTCGGTGTCATCGGACCTAACGGCGCAGGTAAGACGACTTTGTTCCGTCTCATCATGGGATTGGAGAAACCAGACTCAGGCGAGTTTGAGGTAGGCGAGACAGTGAAGACGGGCTACGTAGATCAGCAGCACGCCGACATCGATCCGGAGCAGACAGTATGGGAAGTCATCTCTGGCGGCAACGAATTGATACAACTTGGCAAACGCACCATGAACTCAAGAGCTTACGTCTCGAGATTTAATTTCGGAGGCAACGACCAACAAAAGAAAGCCGGCGTCTTGTCGGGCGGCGAACGTAACAGAATGCACTTGGCGTTGACATTGAAACAAGAAGCCAACGTACTTCTCCTCGACGAACCTACCAACGACATCGACGTTAACACATTACGTGCTTTAGAAGAAGGTTTGGAAAACTTCGCGGGATGCGCCGTCGTCATCTCTCACGACAGATGGTTCTTGGATAGAATCGCGACACACATACTCGCTTTCGAAGGCGACTCACAAGTGTATTTCTTCGAAGGAAGTTATTCGGAATATGAAGAGAACAAGATTAAACGACTTGGCAACGCAACGCCTAAGAAGTTTAAATATAAGAAATTGATGTAATTAAAATCTGAGAAATTGAGAATCTGAGAATCTGATAATTTCTCTCAGGTTTTCAGGTTCTCAGATTTTCAGGTTTTCAGGTTTAATAATATTCATTATGAAAAAGCTATTTTTATTATTAATTATGGCAATCATGGCGTTGCCGGTTTTCTCTCAGACGGAGTGCCGAATCAAGAAAGAATACTCAGTAGACTGTGATAATGAAATTATCTATCATTATGCATCTGGAAATAGTATCGTTCCCTGTTGCGTATATGAAAACAATGACATGTGGGGTGTTGAACGCATCGACTCATTGTTTTATGATGAGAACGGCAAAGTGATGAGCAGAGATTACTACGAACGTTTCGAAGGCGAGACAGAATATCTCAATCATACGGAATATACTTATAATGCCGATGGCCAGAAGACGAGTGTTGAATATTTCTCAAATGATAGTGACGGATTGAATCTTGTATCAACACATAATTACTTCTATGACGACAACAACAGATTGGTACGCATAGAATTTATGTATGATGAAGTCGTTGAAGAAAAAATTGAGTTCGACTACAATGCCGAAGGTCTGATTACGGAGAAAGTCGTGTATGAAGATTACGGTTGGGGATTCACATCGTATGAAAAAACAAAGTATTATTATGAAAACGGAAATCTCGTAAAAGATGAATATTATATCTATATGGAAACAGACTGGGACTGGATTATGTATAGTTATAATGAATATGAATACGAGGGCGACAACTGTGTGGCGGAAACTGTATATTATGAAGGCGCAGTGTATCAAAGGAAAGAATATTCCCACAACCTCGACATAAATACGGAAACGACATATACTTTCAACGATCCTGACAATGATTATCTTCCGCTTCCAACCCACGTCAATATGATCACAGGCTTTAGTGAATACGTTCCAGGGTATGAAAGCCACGAACTCGAACTGTCGTGCGTTTATGATTTCACATACGAAGAACTTGGAGTTTCTGTAATGGAACTGTCTTTATCATCCAACATCTATCCTAATCCTGTGGAAGACATCCTTAACGTTGAAGCGGAAAACATCGACTTGGTGGAATTGTACGACATATACGGAAGAAAATTATATTCCGAAGTAAAGTCAGATAATGTAAGAATCGACATGAACAATTTCTATAGCGGAGTCTATTTCGTCAAGATTTATTCTGAAGGAAAAAGTTCGGTCGAGAAGATTATGAAGAAATAATAAAAATCTGAGAATCTGAAAATCTGAGAAACTGAAAAATTCTCTCAGGTTTTCAGGTTTAAATAAAAAACCATTTCAAAAATTATTAACTATAAAAAAAATCATTAATCATGAAAAAGCTATTTTTATTATTGGTTGTGGCAATCATGGCGTTACCGGTTTTCTCTCAGAGAAACGAAACAGACTATCGTATCAACAGGATTTTTTCTGCGGCTTGCGGAGAAGACGAATTGTTTTATTACGAAGGGAACAGTACTAATCCCGTGTGCGTAAAAAGAATAAGTGAACTATATGAGTCGTATTATCTTGACTCATTGTTCTATAATGATTTAGGTCAACTTGTAAGAAAAAACTGCTACGAATCGACAAACGGTTACAACTACGACTTGTATGTTTTCGCAGAATATACATACAATGACAAGGGACAGAAAACCAAATGCGACGTATATACAAATCAATATTTCATATATCATGAGAGCACAATTCATTATCACTATGACGGCAACGACCGCCTCTCATACATGGAAGTTGATTATATGGAAGACGATTGGGGAGAAAAAATATCTTTCGTATATAACGGCGACGACCTCATTGTTGAAGAGACTTATTCGTCGGACTATGGCAACGGCTATATCGATGAAGAGGTGACAAAATATACGTACGACGAAAGACTGCTTGTAAAAGAAGAGTATTTCTATATTTACGAGAATGAATGTTATGAGGAAGGATATTATATATATGAATATGACGAACACGGCAACTGTATTTCCGAGACGGAATATTACGGCGGCGAATTGGATTGGAAAATTGAATATACTCACAATCTCGACGTAAGTTATTCAGATGTCTATTATTATACCGATGCAGAAGAAGATTATTATGTAGAACCTTCTCACGCCAATATGATTACAAGTCGCACCGAATATGTTGGCGACGAAAATGAACTATATGTCGATTGTGTCTATGAATATGAATACGATGATATGCTTGACATCGTTGAAACTCAAGTCGTGGCATCCGACATCTATCCTAATCCGGTGAAAGACATCCTTAACGTTGAAGCGGAAAACATCGACTTGGTGGAATTGTACGACATATACGGAAGAAAATTATATTCCGAAGAAAAGTCAGATAACGTAAGAATCGACATGAACAATTTCTCTGACGGAGTCTATTTCGTCAAGATTTATTCTGAAGGAAAAAGTTCGGTCGAGAAGATTATGAAGAAATGATAAAAATCTGAGAATCTGAAAATCTGAGAAACTGAAAAATTCTCTCAGGTATTTAAATAAAAAAACATTTTAAAAATTATTAACTATTAAAAAAATCATTAACCATGAAAAAATCATTAAAAAAATTATCAGTAATTGTTATCTTTTCATTAGCTGTGTTATTGTCGTCATGTGACCCAGTATTTAACGATACTTTTAAAGTAAGAAACGAATTTGGCAGAGACATTAAAGCTGTTAACAATACCACCTATGACACAATTGTTATCCAAAGTGGCAAAGTAGAGATAGCCGATGAATTGGGAGGAATAGGAATATCTCAATTTGAAAACACATCTGAATATTTACACCGTACCCCCTTAATTATCTTTGATGACACTATAGTTTATACAATTAATGATTTAGGATTTAGTTCGGTAGCAGATTTCAACAAGTCAATATTTAAGAAATCATGTTGGGAAATATTGGAGGCAAACGATAAATCTAACTCCTACGAAGTTCTTTATACCATCACAGAAGAGGATTATCAAAACGCTCTCATCTTAAACGGAATGAATAAATAATATGGACAAAGTCTGTTGTCTGTTGTCCGTTGACATAAAAAAGTATGGAAAACGAAAAAATAGAATTAACTGAATTATCTGAACTTGGTGAATTTGGCTTGATCGACAGATTGACCAAAGACATTAAGATTCATAACAAATCGACGATAAAAGGCATTGGCGACGACGCTGCTGTCATAGATCATAAAAGCGAGCAGACCTTAGTCTCCGTTGATGTCTTGATTGAAGGCGTGCATTTCGACATGACATATATGCCGCTCAAACACTTAGGATACAAAGCTGCCGTAGTGAACTTCTCCGACATATACGCCATGAACGGAACGCCGACACAGATTGTAGTCGGGATGGGAATCTCGAGCAAGTTCTCCGTCGAAGCCGTAGAAGAGATTTTCTCAGGAATCAAGTTAGCCTGCGACAACTATAAAGTCGATTTGGTCGGTGGCGACACAACCGCCAGCAAGTCGGGACTCTTCATCTCGATAACAGTAATAGGCAAGGCGAAGAAAGACGACATCGTTTACCGTGACGGAGCCAAAGCCAACGACTTATTATGCGTCAGTGGAACTCTCGGCGCAGCCTACACCGGACTTCTCATCCTTGAAAGAGAGAAAGCCGCTTTCATGGCAGACCCTAACGTACAGCCGGAACTATACGGCTACGATTACATCCTCGAGAGACAGCTGAAACCTGAAGCTCGCAAAGACATAGTCGCACGACTCAAAGAGTTAGAGATAAAACCTACAGCTATGATCGACATTTCCGACGGACTTGCGTCAGAGATACTGCATCTCTGCAAAGACTCTAAAGTCGGTTGCCGCATAATGGAAGACAGAATCCCGATGCACCAAAAGGCGATTGACGTCGCTAAGGAATTCGACATCGTGCCGTGCGTGGCAGCTCTCAACGGAGGCGAAGACTACGAACTCCTCTTCACCGTGAAACAAGAAGACTACGAGAAAGTAAAGGATATGGAAGACGTGAGAATTATCGGTTTTATGACACCTGATGTCAATGTCGCAGAACTCATCACCACCGACGAACACGTCATTCCGATAGAAGCACAAGGGTTTAAACATTTTTAAAGTGTAAGGTTGATAGTTAATAGTTTATAGTAGTTCACAGGTTGAAAGTCCTTAAGTTTAAAAGTTTATCAATAAACTATAAACATATAAACTACTATAAACTATGAACAATAAACTATAAACTATGACAATTTCCGACAAGATAAAATCGATTCTCAAAACCATTCCCACCGATCCGGGAGTGTATCGTTATTATGACGATAAGGGCGAGATTATTTATGTCGGGAAAGCCAAGAACCTGAAACGCCGCGTACATAGTTACTTCAACAAACAACAGCAAAGCAGAAAGGTAAGCGTTCTCGTGAGCCGCATCGACGACATCAGATTCACCGTCGTGAACAGCGAGATGGAAGCTCTGCTTTTAGAGAACAATTTCATCAAGCAATACAAGCCACGCTACAACATCCTCTTAAAAGACGACAAGACATATCCTTGGATCTGCATTAAAAATGAGAAGTTTCCGCGCGTCTTTCTCACGAGGAAAAAAGTCAACGACGGCTCTACGTATTTCGGACCTTATCCTTCGGTGATGACAGCGAAGACTTTGTTGGAGATGCTGCGTCAGCTTTATCCTATCAGGAATTGTAAATTAATTTTAAGACAGGAGAACATAAATAACGGACATTATCGTCCATGTTTGGAATATCATATCGGCAACTGTAAGGCACCTTGTGACGGAAGTATCAGCGAAGACGATTATAACGAGATGATATATAATGTCAAGAAAGTCATTAAAGGTAACATACAAGAAGTTCTTCGTGACATGAAGTCGAAGATGATGGCGCACGCCGCTAAGTTAGAGTTCGAACAGGCGCAAGACATCAAAGACAAATACGATTTGTTAGAGAACTATCACGCTAAATCTGTGGTTTGCAGCAATACGGCGCATGATATGGAGGTCTTTTCTTTTGAAGATGCTGACGCTTCATTCTATATCAATTATATGAAGATCGTGGAAGGTGCTATCATACAGTCGCATTCTCTCGAGATAAAACGTAAGTTAGAAGAGACACCAGAGGAATTACTTTCAATGGCGATTATAGAGATACATCAGATGAATGCTGGCACTGACTCGGACACTGACTCTCATATTAACAAGGGTAAAAAAAATAGAGAGATTATTGTTCCTATAGAATTAGATATTGATATAGAAGGTGTACGTTTCACCGTCCCGCAGCGTGGCGAGAAATTCGAGATCTTAGAACTGTCGCAACGTAACGCGAAACAGTATCGTCTTGAGATGGAGAAACTGCGAACCCTCGTCGATCCGGAGCGACATACGAAGAGAATCCTAAACCAGATGAAGGAAGACCTGAAGCTGCCTGTCTTGCCGGAAGTTATAGAATGTTTCGACAACTCCAACTTCCAGGGCGACTATGCCGTTGCCGCGATGACGCAGTTCGTCAATGCGAAACCTAACAAGAGCGGCTACCGACATTTCAACATCAAGACGGTGGAAGGTCCAAACGACTTCGCTTCAATGGAAGAGATCATATATAGAAGATATAGCAGACTGCTGAATGAGAACCAACGACTTCCAGATTTAATTGTCGTCGATGGCGGCAAAGGACAACTCTCTTCAGCGGTAAAGATATTACAACAGTTAGGACTTTTCGGTAAAATCAGTATTATCGGCATCGCAGAGAAATTAGAAGAGATTTATTTCCCAGGCGACAGCATACCTTTATATATAGACAAACGCTCCGAGACTTTGAAGGTGATACAGCACATCAGAGACGAAGCCCATAGATTTGGCATCACACATCACAGGAAAAAATTCGAGAAAGGCTTCATACATTCCGAGTTGAACGACATCAAAGGCATCGGCAAACAGACCGCCGAGAAACTGATGTTAGAACTGAAGTCCGTCAAGAACATAAAGGAAGCAAGTATAGAAACTTTAGAAGCAATCGTCGGCAAGGCGAAAGCTAAGATAGTGTGGGAATATTTCCGATCTATATGAAATAAATCATTTACAAAGCAATTTTAGAGATCCCCTTAATGTTGAAGAGAGCGGATGACGGGGTTCGAACCCGCGACCTAAAGCTTGGGAAGCTTTCGCTCTGCCAACTGAGCTACATCCGCTTTTCGCTCGGCAAAAGTAAAAATATTTTCGCAATATATCTCATAAAGTCATAAAAAAAAATCTGTTGTCAGTTGTCAGTTCTCAGTTGACTTTTCATTATCTTTGCAAAAATTGAAATCAATAAAATTTATTATAATGAAACGTTTTTTTTACTCATTATTAGCAGCGTTTTTTTTATTTACATCGTGCGCTTCTTCAACTTCTGTAACAACGAATAACAATTCTTCAAAACCTGATGTCGATGAAATAACACAAAAGGCACTCGAGGAATGGCGCTCCGAACATTTTGGAATGTTCATACACTTCGGCATCTACTCAAAACTCGCCGGCTGGTGGAAAGGCGAAAAAATTCCTTACTACGGCGAACAAATTATGAATCACGCCCGTATCCCTATCGATGAATACGAGGCAGTGGCAAGAGAGTTCAACCCTAAAGACTTCAATGCCGACGAGATAGTGAAACTCGCTAAAGACGCAGGAATGAAATATATCGTCATGACTTCAAAACATCACGACGGATTCTGTATGTTCCACACCGAAACGACAGACTATAACATCGTCGATTTCACTCCTTTCGGAAGAGACGTGGTGAAAGAATTGTCGGAAGCCTGCCAACGTCACGGAATGAAATTCGGTCTTTATTACTCTCTCCCAGATTGGCATTATCCTCTCGGAATACCTCGCTTGGAACCTGATACCACAACCAAATGCCACGAATATGTAAACCAAGTTTATTCTCCTCTTGAGATAGTAACTCCTGAATTGGAAGATTATATCGTAGCGCAAGTCACAGAATTACTTACCAATTATGGCGACATCAACACTCTCTGGTTCGACATGGGATTGGTCACTCCAGAACAAAGCAAACGTTTCCGTGAGACAGTGAAGTCGCTTCAACCTAAATGTATCATCAACGGAAGAATCATGAATAACCAAGGCGACTACATGACTTTACCTGATAACGGCGACGTGGCTGGATACGAAAACATCTTCTGGGACAACCCTGCTTCGATGTACGGAACATGGGGATACAAGTCGTGGATCAACCGTCCTCAAGTTATTGAGCAAGTCGGGGTACAGTTAGGAAGATTATTCAGTACGGTACAACATGGAGGCGTTTTCTTGCTCAACATCGGTCCTGACGGCGACGGCAACGTCATTCCTTATGAGAAAGAAGTCCTGACATTGATAGGCGATTATTTCAAAAAAAATCCTGACGCATTAGATAAGATTGAAGTCAGTTATAAAGACAAAACTATCGTTAAATCAGAGAATAACGCCTTTGAACTTACCGACGACAACGGTATGATGCACGCCGAGATTGACGGCACAGGATATATGAGTACACAAGTAGATTCTTGGCGTTCATGGGAAATGGAAGTTGAAGAAGACGGAACCTACGATGTCTTCATCGTCTATCTCCCACAATATTTAGACAAGAAATATTCATTTGAATGCGGCGAAAATAAAATCGACCACACACTTCCAGGCGTCGATCAAATGATTCAGACTTCGTATGTAGGCAAGATGAATCTCAAAAAAGGAACAAACACCTTCAGATTAGATCAAGCCGAGAAATGTTATCCTTTGGAACCACTTGGTTTAGAATTACAGAAGATTATTGTTAGAAAGAGATAAGAAAAAAATCTCTCGCAGAGACGCAGAGAAGCGCGAAGATTATTTTTGTTTATTCTTTGCGTACTTTGCGTCTTTGCGAGAAAAAAATACGCTGAATTTATTTCATCATTCAGCTGTTGTTGCCAATGGTGATGGCGTTGTATATGTTCTTGTTGCTAATTCCTTGTCGAACATATATACAGCGTAAGGATTATCCTTAATCATACGGAGGCTGTCGATCATCTTTTGAGCTGTCTCTTCTTCTTCAACTTGTTCGTCGATGAACCATACGAGACGATTTTGTGTTGCGTAATCTTTCATCTCAACAGCTAAAGCATTGATGTCGTTGATTAAAGAAGTAACTTTTTGTTCATGTTGAAGTGTGTCTTCGAAAGCTTCCAATGGTGACTCCCATTTGGTCTTGACAGCGTCGATAGCTTTAAGTTCGACACGACCGCCACGTGAAACCAAGTAGTTATAGAAAATCATGGCGTGGTCTTGTTCTTCTTTAAATTGAACCTCAAACCAGTTAGCGATACCGCCCAAACCCATTTCATGGAAGTTTGTAGCCATTGATAAATAAAGATAAGCCGACCATAACTCAGCGTTTATCTGCGCATTGATAGCGTCTTGTAACTTTTTATTAATCATATAATTTAACGTTTAATGTGTTTTTTTATTCTTTCCTGCAAATATATACAATTATTTTGTGAAAAAGTTTATGAACATAAAGATAAATTTTTATCTTTGTGTCTTCCAAATATAAACGCCTATGTTAGAATTATCGACAAACGACAAAAAACAACTTGAAGGTTTAAATATTTCAGTTGAACAAGTAGAGAGACAAGTCAATCAGTTCAAAACCGGGTTCCCATATAGTGATTTAATTGCGCCTGCAACTATAGGAAACGGGATTGTAAAATTCAGCGACACTGAAGTTCAGGAGCTTATAAAACAATTCGATGAAGATAAACAATATTACGACATCTTAAAATTTATTCCGGCATCAGGTGCTGCAAGTCGTATGTTTAAGAATATTTATTCTTTCATTGAAGAATATAAAGGCAAAGAGATTCCCGAAGACTTTATAAGAAAAGAAAACATAAAGGCTGATTCTATCGAGAGTTTCTTCATAAACATAAGAGACTTCGCTTTTTATGACGACTTAAAAAATAAGATGGCAGAATGCGACAAAGACATCAACACGCTTCTTAATGAAAATAAACTCGTCGACATCGCTGAATTCCTCCTTGAAAATAAAGGACTTGGATATGGAAAATTACCTAAGGCATTGTTGAAGTTCCATAAATATAAGGAGACATCCCGCTACGCTTTGGAAGAACATTTGGTAGAAGCTGCACAATATAGCACCGCAGATACAGAAGAAGGCATAGTTGCCCAATTACATTTCACAGTCTCGCAAGAACACTTAAATATTTTTAAGAAAGTTGTCGAAGAGGTCGTTCCACGATATGAAGAACAATTCGGTATACGTTACGACATCTCCTATTCCGTACAGAAACCATCTACCGACACTGTCGCCGTTGATATGAACAATGAGCCTTTCCGTAATAACGACGGCAGCTTATTATTCCGTCCAGGAGGTCATGGGGCTTTAATTCAGAACCTCAATGATTTACATAAAGAGATAATTTTTATCAAAAATATAGACAACGTAGTTCCAGATAGATTGAAACCAACGACATACGATTATAAAAAGGTGTTAGGCGGCTATCTTTTCAAACTGCAGCAGCAACAATTCGAATACCTTAATCTGTTGGACGAAGGATGTTTGGTTGATGACGAACTTGACGAGATCGCAAAATTCGCCAAGGAAAAACTGATGATTGACATTCCGAATTATTTCAAAACTTATAACGAAATTGAGAAGATAGATTTCCTATACAGCAAATTGAATCGTCCGATGCGTATCTGCGGCATGGTGAAAAACGAAGGCGAACCCGGAGGCGGTCCTTATTGGGTGAGAAACAGCAACGATGAGATTTCCTTGCAGATCGTTGAGTCGTCGCAGATGAATCATAATGACGAAAAACAAGAAGCTATTTTCCAAGCCGCGACACATTTCAACCCTGTCGATTTGGTATGTGCGACACAAGATTTCAAAGGCAACAGCTTCGACTTAAACGACTATATTGATGTCAACACAGGATTCATCTCCAAGAAATCGAAAGACGGCAAAGACCTGAAAGCATTAGAGTTGCCAGGATTATGGAACGGCGCCATGGCAGATTGGATCAATATCTTCGTAGAAGTTCCAATCCTGACATTCAACCCAGTGAAGACTGTGAACGACTTATTAAGAGACACACATCAATGATAACTTTAGCCGTTAGCTGTTGGCTGTTGGCTAAAGTTAATTGTTAATTAAATCAACGAATTCCTCGTAAGAGTTTGCCGATTGCGGAACATAAAACGGCATAACACTGATAAAGCCTTCATAACCTACAAGTTGGGATTTGGAGGCTTTAATATTTCTATCTTTACAAGGATAGATATACGCTCCGTTAGTAGTTTTTTGGCAATACATATAAGTCACGAGTTGATATAAATCTTCTCGTCCCACACCGCTTTCAAGATGCTTATATTTCGCATCAATGACAAAATTGTCCTTATAAAAATCAGGATATAATCTACGATAATTATCATCTATATCATCATCAGATTTAGCATCTTTAAACATTCTAAATCCACCGCTAACGTCTTTATTCTTAGGATGTTTAAAACCATAATCCTTAAGAATCGTAAAAAGAAACTCCTCCCAAAGCCAAGCACCGTCAAACAAAACGCCATGGACTTTATCTTTTTCCTTTCCAAATTTTATCGTCTCATGTCTTAAAATTTGCAGACATATTTTCTGCAATGCAGTATAAGCCGAATAATAAGGATGATGTATCAAACGTAAATTCTTATTTATTATAAAGTTACGTTCTCTCATATTATAAGAAGGAGTTGCCATATTGATTTGAGCGACACATTCTTTAGTTTCCAAATCGTTGTCCAAAATAAAAGAAAGATGCTTTTTTGTCTTGATAAATTCTATCGTATGACGAATCAATTGTGTAAGTTCATTATCGTGAGAATGCTCTTTTACGTTATAAGCGACATTTCCGCGAAATGGAATGTTATACTTTATATGACGATTAAAATCTATTGAACCTCTGACTCTTGCATCATTATATTCATTCTTCTGATATTTCTTATAAACACCTTGCGCAAGAGCTTTTTTCAAAAAATAAGGAAACAGATAAACAAGAAAGTCGAAGATATTTTCCTTGTTAGAAGAATGTTTTATATCGAAAAGATTTATTGCAAAAACCTTCTGCAACATATAATGCAAAAAATAATCCGCACCGTCGTCTTTTGCAAAACGCGATTTAATATCAATCTGCGTCTCGTTTATACCAATGAATCCCATGATGTTAGATGCAGAAATCTCATCACGATGATTCATGGAGATGATATTACTCTCGCTTATCTTATCGCCGTGACAATTCAAGTCGCGAGGAAAAATCAGCAGATTTGGATTATCTTCAAACGACAGATCTTTAATTTTAACATCTGCAATTTTTCGAAGATTCTGTATGTCGTCATCAGAACAATTGTCATCTATAAAAAACGACCTACAATCTTTCCAATCGTGATTATCAGTTATTTGAAGCAAACTCATTGTCGTAAGCAACTTTCAGAGATTTTAACTTAGTTTCCACATCCGACATCCCACGCAGATATTCTCTCAAGAGACCTTCCAAGTGATAATGCCAGAGTTTACCGAAATCACCTTGATAATCTTTAAGTCTCAGGAAGTAACTCGCACCGATATGATACGACGAGTTAAGACCTTCGATTTCAGAAATCTTATTGTTAAGATTAATTAACCTATTTTTAGATTTACCGGACAAATCTTCTCCCAAATCATTCAACATATCCAGATTCTCGTTAGCTTTAATCTCTTTGAAAGCGAAGCGACGACGGAAAGCGAAATCCATGCTCTCCACGCTACGATCTATATCGTTCATCGTACCGATAATATAAACGTTTTCAGGAACATAGAAACCTTTTTTATATTCATCAAAGACATCACCTTTTGGAACCAAGTTTTGATATTGAGTAAGGACACGACCTTTGGGACCACGATAACCAGGATCTATACAATAAAACAACTCACCGAAAATCTTTGAAATCTCCCCACGATTAATTTCATCTATTATGAAGACGAATTTTGTAGGAGAATTGCTACTTTCAGAAACATCAATATTATTTTGATTCTCTATTTTATATTCAGCAATTTTCTCCAAAATCCATCTGACCAATGTATAATTAAGGCTCTTTTTATTTCCTTCGTTGTTTATTTCATATATTTTTTCTATATCTTCTTTTTTCAGATCTTTAATATCGTAAGGAGTCTTTCCTCGAATCTCATCACTACAATAAATTTTTCTTACATCGTCCTTTTGTATAATTTTAAATTCTCTTGGGAGTTTAAAACGAATATCATCATTATATATCGATGTAGGATAATATGCTACATCCGTTGAATATGCTTCATACCCACATTTCTTTGATTTAATGTCGTTAAGCAGTCGATTATACCTCCACTCAAATTCATCATCTGATACAGAGTTAGACACCGAATCTAAGGGTAATGTAGAATTGCATCTACCCTCAGATTCATTTCCCGATACAGATTCTATTGAATTATCATCATTATTTTCTATCGCCTTCTTACAAAAGTCTTTAAAGACACCGTCTTTCCTCTCAAATCCGACATTGCCGTCTTTTTCAACAGGACGAAGGCCTTCAACAAAATCGGTATAATCGTAGGAAGGATGAAATTGTACCAACTTACACTGAGTCTCAAAAGTAATATCGTTCTCAAATTCTTCTGGCACATTGTTACCATATATAATTCCTGCTGCAATTTGTTTTGCGAGGAAAGTCTTTCCCGTTCCGGGAGCACCATTAAGAATAAGGTTTTTATTGGCTTCTAAGATGCCAATATATTCTTGGTATTTATTATTGTTGTTTGTAGTTTGGTTTACATTCATATAACTCATGTATTTATCAAAAAACTCATTAAATTCATTTGTACTTAAGCCAGAGAATAAGCCCAACTTATCGACTGAATATTTCAATTCACTTTTTGCATCTTTGTGCTCTTCCTCTGTTATATATAGAGAATCAACATGTTCATTCTTAAATTTAGCCCTTACATTATACCATGAAGACTTCCAATTAAGATACGTAGCCTTACTTTGCGGATTAGACGCATAAATATTTATACAAATAACATTGCCATTATAATTATTCCATCTCTCAATTTGTTTCTGAATATTATGCCCTTTATGTCCCTGCCCTGCTTCCTTAAACACATTTGTCTCTACCAAAGACTTAAGATATTTTTCATAGCCAACAAAATTTGCATCTTCATTGATTATATATTCCAGATGAGTAACAAAATATTCAAGTAAACATTTGAATTTATATTTGTTATCTAAGTTATATTCCTCCACATCAGGAATCCATTCTTCTATTTTATTCTCGTCACTCATAAGGTAAGATTTTCAATTACAAAGTTATTATTTTTTTTGTAAGTCCTACCATTATGTATCAACATTTTCATTTCGTCAACAATACTACAACTTCTGCAGTTCTTCTCCTAAACGATGCAGTATATCAATAACTTCCTGCACTCTCGCTTCTGAAGGATTCTTATATCCATCAACGTATTGCTGAAGTAATGTCGGATTAATCTTGCTACGCTTCGCCACCTGCCGCACATTCAATTCTGGATATTCAAAGAAAATTTTCGAGATGACATTATCCGACTTGGGCTGATTCTCCACAGCAAAGAAGCCTTCGTATGAAAGATCCTCATCTATCTCCTCCCATCGGATACCGAAATTTGTAAAACGATAATCCTCTAACTGAGAAGTTGTGGCGTTATACAATTTAGGAAACAATCTAATAGGAAGACTGCCAACTCTCCCGTCCTCCATCATGATATGGACGCGAGATTCATCAAACCAAAGACGCTGCGCTTTCATACAATTTCTATTTGTCAAAATATTCGTTCCATCGTTCAACGATCACATTTTTATTTTCATCAATTGCCATCATTGCATGCTTAATCTCCCGCTGACTCAGCCCGTAATTTTCAATTAATTCAACCTCAGGAAAAATGCTAAATTTCCCTTCTCTTTCCCCACAAGCCACATGAATATGAATTGGCTCGTGATCATTTGAGTGAAAATAAAATCTCAATCCTAGATAATAAAATAATGTAGGCATAATAAATTTTGCTTAATGTTCTTTGCAAAGATAGTATTATTTTTAATACCAACAGCATTTTTTCAAAAAAATCAAATATTTTTTTTCAGCTCAAAACGTTAAAATTTTTTATGAAAAATTAACTTGACAAACGAGATTTACAATCGTATTTTTGCATTATTAAAAATAAAAGGAGTAAAACCATGGAAAATAATATTTTTGATTTCTTCAAGGAGATAAATGTCAGTATAACAATTTCTGACACAGAAGGCAACGTCCTTTATATGAACGACAAGTCGAAAAGTGTTTTTAGCGATATGGTCGGGAAAAACATGATGAATTGTCACAAACAGTCATCGCAGGAAACGATAAAACGACTTATCAGTGAGAAAGAAACCAATGTATATACAATTCAGAAAGGCGATGTAAAGAAAATGATTTATCAGACGCCTTGGTATGTTGATGGCGAGATTAAAGGATTGATAGAATATTCGATCATTTTACCGGAAGAGATGCCGCACTACATAAGATGAAAATTGAAAGTTGAAAATTGAAAATTAATGTAGAGACGTGACATATTACACCATTGAAAATAAACAATATGTAATTGGTGCGTCTCAATCGAATTGAAAATTGAAAATTAATGTAGAGACGCAGTAATGATACCGAAAAAATGACAATATATCATTGATGCGTCTTGGGATTTAGAATTGATTTAGAATGATAAAACATATTCCTAATGCGATAACGTGCTGCAATCTTCTGTCGGGTTGCATCTCGATAGTTTTGTTGTGCAACGGTTATGTAACTGCCGCTGGAATCATGATTTTCGTCGCGGCGATTTTTGATTTCTTTGACGGATTTGCGGCACGGCTTCTAAAGGCGTATTCAGCTATCGGAGCAGAGTTAGACTCACTCTCCGACGTTGTCTCATTCGGCGTCGCGCCTTCGTTCATAATCTATCATTACTTACAGTCAACGCAGGTGTCGGTATCAATATCGTCATTTAATGTCATTCCTTTCGTCGCTTTTCTCTTGGCGGTATTTGCTGAATTACGACTTGCAAAATTCAATGTCGATGACAGACAGACAACCTCATTCATAGGTCTTCCGACTCCAGCGATGGGATTGTTTGTAGCGTCACTTCCGTTTACGTTGCAAAACGAGAATCTCGCATTCATGGGTGGTCTTATGACGAATATATATTTCCTGTTGTCTGTCGTTGCAATATTCAGTTATCTCATGGTAAGTGAGATCCCGTTTTTCTCATTAAAGATAAAGAATTTAAGATTTAAGGAGAACATACACATTTACGTATTAGCAGCATTCGCAGTCATATCATTCATCATCTTAGGATTTGCCGCGATACCATTCGTGATGTTGTTTTACATCATTGAAGCTATATGTTTGAATCTGAGAGCCTGATAATCTGTAAGTATGAGAATATCAGAATTCTTTTCTTCTCAGCTCGAAATTTGTTCCTAAATAATGAGAGCGTACCACTTCGTCGTTGGCGAGTTCTTCTGGCGTACCTGATTTAAGCACCTGACCTTCAAAGACGAGATAAGCCCTATCGGTTATTGACAATGTCTCGTTAGCGTTATGGTCGGTGATGAGAACTCCGATATTCTTATTTTTCAGTTTAGCCACTATGCGTTGAATGTCTTCCACGGCTATCGGGTCGACGCCGGCAAAAGGCTCGTCGAGGAGTATGAATTTAGGGTCGACGGCAAGAGCACGGGCTATTTCTGTTCTACGACGTTCGCCGCCAGACAGTTGTATACCTTTGCTTTTTCTGATGTGCTGCAACCCGAACTCATCAAGCAAAGACTCCAATTTCGCTTTCTGCTCCTCTTTACTCATATCTTTCTTGAACTGCATCACGGAAGCTATATTATCTTCCACGCTAAGCTGACGGAACACAGATGCTTCCTGCGCCAAATAACCGATACCAATCTGTGCTCTCTTATACATCGGGAATTGGGTGATATCTTCATCGTCGAGATAAACGTGACCTGAGAACGGCTTAATAAGACCGACAGTCATATAGAAAGTCGTTGTCTTTCCCGCACCGTTAGGTCCGAGTAGTCCCACAATCTCACCTTGTTTCACTTCAACACTGACGCCTTTTACAACGGTTCTGTTGTTATACTTCTTAACTAAATTGTCGGTTCTTAATATCATATCTTAATTCAAACTGTTAATTGTAAATTGTCAATTGTTAACTGCTACAGTATTCCTTCTTTTATTATGTCGTGGATGTGAATCATGCCTACATAGTTACCATCTTCCATTACAGGCAATTGCGTTATCGACTTATTTTGCATAAGTTCCAATGCGTTTACCACCAAGTCGTTTTTATCTATTGTCTTAGGATTTCTTGTCATGATGTCGGATGCTTTCACCTCTTCTATATTAGGATGTTTCATCAGCATTCTTCTGAGGTCGCCGTCGGTAATGATACCTGAGAGTTTGCCATTATTCATAACAGCTGTAGCTCCGAGAAGTTTCTCTGATATTTCTATTATGACTTTTGTCATGATGTCGTTTTCGTTCACCATTGGCACCGCATTTTTCACGCATACGTCGCCCACTCTGAGGTATAGACGTTTGCCGAGTGCGCCTCCCGGATGGAACTTAGCGAAGTCTTCCGAGCTAAAACCTCTGCATTTAAGCAAGGCTATGGCGAGAGCGTCGCCCATTACGAGTTGTGCCGTGGTGCTCGCTGTTGGAGCCAAGTTGTTAGGACAAGCTTCGTGAGGCACTGTAGTGTCGAGGACGTAATCGGCTTCCGCGGCGAGATACGACTTGGTATTACCGACGATAGCCACAAGTTTGTTCTTTCTTATCTTTATTAACGGGGTCAGGACTTTTATCTCCGGTGTCTCTCCGCTTTTGGAAATTATTATCACAATATCGTCGTCTCTTATTATTCCCAAATCACCGTGAATGGCGTCGGCGGCGTGCATAAAAACCGCTGTGGTACCTGTAGAATTTAAGGTCGCGACTATCTTTTGTGCTATATTTGCGCTCTTGCCGATACCAGAAACCACCACATTACCCTTGGATTTTAATATTAATTCCACCACTTTGGCGAAATTATCGGTTAAAAGGTTCTTTAATCCTAATATAGAATTTGCTTCTGTATCAATAACTTGAATTGCAATATCTTTAATATTTTCCATCTTTTAAAAAAAAATTATTTTTTTCTTGCTTGTTTAAAACTAAAAATCATAACTTTGTCAATGTGACAAGAGACATTTTTTAATTTTGAATAAAACTTTGCAAATATAATTAAAATTTCATTGAAGTTATTATGGCAAAAATTGATGAAAAGAATTTGCACAAATTATTGAAAGACGTTTTTGGTTTTGAATCTTTCAAAGGCAACCAAGAAGCCATCATAAAAAGTATTCTATCGGGCAACAACACCTTTGTCTTGATGCCTACTGGTGGAGGTAAATCGTTATGTTATCAGTTGCCGGCGTTGATGACGGAAGGCACGACTATCGTTGTCTCGCCCCTCATCGCCTTAATGAAGAATCAAGTCGACATGATTCGTAACTTCGGAGCTGATTCAGGCATAGCTCATGTTATGAACTCATCGCTTTCTAAGGCAGAGCTGCAACAGGTAAAACAAGACCTCACAAGTGGCAAGACGAAGTTGTTATACGTAGCACCAGAATCTCTCACTAAAGATGAGACATTAGAGTTTCTGCGCGGACTGAAGATTTCGTTCGTAGCCATCGATGAGGCGCATTGCATCTCTGAGTGGGGACATGATTTCCGCCCTGAATACAGAAGGTTGCGTCCTATCATCAACGCTATAAATCCTAAACTGCCTGTGATAGCACTTACAGCTACAGCAACGGTAAAAGTTCAGAAAGACATTCTGAAAAACTTAGAGATCACCGATGCTAAAGTCTTCAAGTCATCATTCGACAGAGCCAACCTTTACTATGAAGTCAGACCTAAGACCAAAGATGTCATTAGAGACATCATCAAGTATATAAAAAGTAACTCCGGAAAATCTGGAATCGTATATTGCCTCAGCCGTAAAAAGGTAGAGGAACTCGCGGAAGTCTTGGTGGCTAACGGCATACGTGCATTACCATATCACGCAGGACTTGACAGTCAGACCCGTCGTGAAAATCAAGATAAGTTCTTGATGGAAGAGGTCGACATCATCGTGGCGACAATAGCTTTCGGCATGGGTATCGACAAACCGGACATTCGTTTCGTGATACACCACGATATTCCTAAGAGTCTCGAAGGTTATTATCAGGAGACAGGACGTGCAGGACGTGACGGAGGCGAAGGTAAGTGTATCGCATTCTACGACTATGAAGACATTCATAAATTGGAGAAATTTAATAAAGGTAAAGACGTAGCTGAACAAGAGATTGCAAGAGAACTTCTTAATGAGACGGTAACTTACGCCGAATCATCGGTATGTCGTCATAAACTCTTGTTACATTATTTCGGAGAGTCATACGAGACGGAAAACTGTGGTTCTTGCGACAACTGCATCAACCCTAAGAAACGTTTCGATGGTAAAGAAGATGTTAAGCTCGTTCTCGAGGCTATTGTGGCAACTAAACAATTGTTCAAGACAAAACATATAGCAGAACTCCTCGCGGGAAAAGCTACAGGCGACATCATTACCGCGAAACATGATACTAACGAGTTCTTCGGAGCCGGCGACGACAACGACGAAAGATATTGGACTTCAATAATCAGACAATCCATCGTAAACGGATTCCTCTCTAAGGACATCGAGGAGTATGGCGTACTCAAAATCACTAAAGAAGGTAAAGACTTCATCAAGAAACCTTATAAGATAATGATCGCGAAAGATCACGATTATGACCATCCTGATGAGGAAGATCTTGATGAGGAAAGAATAAGCTTCGGCAAGGACAGCGGAACGGACAAGACCTTGTTCGCCATGCTGAAAGACCTCCGTAAGACTATGGCTAAAAAATTAGACCTCCCGCCTTTCGTCATCTTCCAGGATCCTTCGTTGGAGGATATGACAATACAATATCCTATCACCATGGAAGAGATGACGCAGATTGTCGGTGTGGGTCAAGGCAAGGCTCAGAAATTTGGACAGCCGTTCTTAGACCTCATCAAGGAATATGTTGAGGAAAACGAGATTACCCGCCCTAACGATATGGTGATTAAGTCTTCAGTGAACAGATCAGCGTTGAAGATAAGTATCATTCAGAATATCGACAGAAAGATTCCTTTGGAAGACATCGCTCATTCCAAGAACATAGGGTTCGACGAACTTCTTACTGAGATAGAAAGCATAGTGGCAAGCGGAACACGTCTCGACATCAACTATTACATAGAGGACGTTATTGACGAATATCATCAGGAAGACATCTTGGAATACTTCCGTGAAGCTAACTCCGACACAGTGGAGGATGCTCTCGACGCTCTCGGTGTAAACGATTATGAAGAAGAAGAAGTAAGATTGATGCGAATTAAATTTTTCTCGGAAGTTGGAAATTAAAAGATTGAAGATATTAGCATTGACGGTGCTGTTGTTTCTGATGTCGTGCGACAACAATAGTAAGGAGAAGACAACAGTTCCTTCTGTCGTGTTGACAGAAAAACAGATGGTTGATATCATAACCGATGTACAGATCATTGAACAGGCGATAAACTACCGACGAGGCAAAAATATCAAGATCACTAATCTGAAAACTAAGGGCTTCGACGCTGTGTTCGATCACTATGGAATTACCGATTCCATTTTTCTCGAGAACCTTGACTATTATAACAGCAATCCGGTTCTTATGAAAAGCATCATGGATTCTGTTAACGTTTATTTTAAAAGCATGAAAAATACAGAGGAAATGAAATGATTGAAACTATGTCATAAAAAAATACGCAAGAACTTCTGTCCTTGCGTATTTTTTTATTGTGACGCTGATAACGCCCTTAAGAAATAATCATCATTTCACGACTAATTTTTCGACAATGCGATTGTTCTCATTTTGAATCATGATGAAATAGATACCTTCGTTAATATCTTCAATGTTGATTGCTGAGACGTTGTTTGTGATTACCATTTCCTTAACAACGCGACCTGTCATGTCGATAATGCTTACTTGGGCGTTGCCGTTTGTTTCAACAAATACTGTTGATGTTGCTGGATTTGGATAAACGTTGAATTGTGTTGCTTCTATTTCTTCATAACCTATACCTTCTGGTGTTGTGACTTCGCCTTTTACAACTACCCATTCGTCAGCCTCGTTCTTGGCAACGACTACCACGTAATAAGCTGTTAATGGAGTGAGGTCGTTGTATGTGATTTCTTTAATGCCAGTGAGAGGATTGCCGTCAGCTTTCAAGGCTTCTACAACGAGATCTTCACCGATTGTATTGAAGAATTCAACAGCTAAGATTCCTGCGTGATATTCTGTGGTATATTCGTTTGGTGTGAATGTAGCTTTTACAGAATAAGCGTCGATAGCTTCTGCTTCAACCAAAACGTCGGCTGGGAATACTTCTGGATCGATTGGGCCGTCACCTTCCACTGAAGTGTTGATGCGAGTGACGAAAACGTCAGCAGCATAACCGTCGTTGTTAAAGAACATACCACCTATTAAGAGTTTGCCGTCTTCCTGCATAGTGGCAGCTGCTGTTCTGACTTCAATATCGCCTGATTGGAGAGCGATTGGAAGTATACCTGTTCCGGCGAAGTCTTCATTAGGCTGACCATTTTCATTTAAGTTGTAAACGTAAGCACGGCTTTCTTGAGTGTTGTGGTCGAATGAATATATAGTACCGAAGACTTGTCCGTCGTGAGCTGCAACAACAGCTTCACTATTATTGACAGCTGTTTCACCTTCGAATGGTTCAAATCTTGCGAAACCGTTTGTTCCGAATGAAGTGTCAATAGTACCATTGCTTAATATGCGTGTTACGTATGCATCATATTTAGGCAAAGTCTCAGAGTTATTTGGCACTTCGTAATGTCCTGCGACTAAGTAATTACCATCGGCATCAACATCGATACTCAGTGCAAATTCTGCAAATTGTCCAACATTAAGGTCAACACGACCATTATTTCCGAATGTGTTGTCTATTGTACCATTGGCTTTAAGTCTCATCATGAAAGTTCTGTGGATGTTTGTTTCAACATCTATTCTTACTCCTGCAACGACAATCTTATTGTCCTCTTGAACTTTGATAGAATATCCGTATGAGAACATTGCGTCTTCAAAAGAGATTTGAGCGGTGCCGCCTTCGCCGAAAGAAGGGTCAGGTTGACCAACGGCGTTATAACGTCTTACGAGGACGGTGTCGTTCAGATAGCCAGTTACGATAGGTCTGCCGTATGAGTCGACATCCAAAGCTTCGTAAACAATGCCGCCACCGTAGTCACTGATAGCAAAACCATTGTCGCCGAAATATGGATATTCAAAGCCGTTTTCATCGATGCAGAGAACGAAAGCCTGATTGTCATTATAATCGTATGTATAACCAGCAATGAATATAAGACCATCATTACCGAAAGCCATGTCTCTGGCAGCGTTGATGTAGATGGCTGGTGTTGCTTGGTAATGGCTGATACCGTTTGTTCCGAAAGTCGCATCTAATGAACCGTCTGCATTTTGACGTGATACGTAGATGTCGTAGTTAATGTTGTCGTAACGGCTTCTGCCTGTGGTTAAGATTTTTCCGTCTTCCTGAACCAATATTTTTTCCAAGAAGTCGTGTGATGACGATGGTGTGAAACGTGCTATACCATCAGTTCCGAATGATGAATCGAATGTTCCTGGATCTTGTGAGAAGCCAGCGAATGCTAATAAGCACATAAGTGCTAAGGTAAAGATTTTTTTCATAGATTTAAATTATTATGATTAAACATTGTTATGCTAAAAAATTGCTACAAAGTTACAAAATATTATTGAATAATATGGAGTTGTTTTAACAAAAAAAACGTTATTTTTGCGGAAATAAAAAAAATATTTATGTCGTTGTTCAGAGTCATTTTATCGATTATTTTCCCGCCCTTGGCAGTGTTGGATCAGGGATGCGGTTCTGTGTTGATAGTGTTTATATTAACCTTGTGCGGATGGATACCTGGCGTTATTGCGGCTTTGGTTATTCTAAATAAGAACTGATTATGATTGAGAATGTAAGAGATATTTCGATTGAAGATTATAATTATCCTCTTCCTGAGGAACGTATCGCTAAGTACCCGTTGAACGAACGCGACGCCTCTAAGTTGTTAGTGCTGAAGAATAATGAATTTCATTCTTCTAACTTCAGAAATATAGGTGACTTCCTTCCTGAAGATTCTTTGTTAGTATTCAATGAGACAAAAGTGGTTAGAGCCAGACTTCAGTTTACCAAGGAAAGTGGTGCCGCTATTGAGATATTCTGTTTAGAGCCGATTACAGGTAATGGTGATTATCAGTTGGCGTTTAGTGGAAAGTCGCCTTCAAGATGGAAATGTTTAGTAGGAAATTCACGTCGTTGGAAGAATGATGTTTTGTCGCTTGAGCTGGGTGGGGGAGGAGCGACGCTTTATGCTGAGCGCATCGAGAAGAACGATAATTATTCGGTTATAGAGTTCTCGTGGGACCCATCTGACCTGAGCTTCGCCGAGATATTGGAGTCGGCAGGAGAGATTCCGCTTCCGCCGTATTTGCATCGCGAGGCTGAGCCTTCCGACAGAGAACGTTATCAGACCGTCTTCGCCAAATACGAAGGATCGGTGGCAGCGCCTACAGCAGGATTGCATTTCACTAATGACCTTATTGACAAATTGAAAAATGACGGGATGTCTTTCGAAGAAGTGACGCTCCATGTCGGCGCGGGAACTTTCCGTCCGGTATCCTCAGAAACAATAGGGGAACATGAGATGCATTCTGAGACCATCGTGGTAAAGAGATCTTGCATAGAGAAATTGATCGAGAGTTGTGATAAAACCATAATCCCGGTAGGAACGACAAGCATGAGAACCTTAGAGTCTATTTATTGGATTGGACTTATGTTGATTGAAGAAGGTATGGACGAACGTCGACTTCATCTCGACCAATGGTTCCCGTATAAGGAGAGAAAAAATCAACTTTCGTCCGAAGAATCATTGTCGGCTATATTGAATTATCTCGATATGCATAATATGAATGAGTTGCAGGCAACTACAGCGTTGATGATAGCTCCGTCATACAAGATGAGAATCGCCAAGGCTCTTATTACCAACTTCCATCAGCCTAAAAGTACCTTATTATTATTGGTGTCGGCACTCATCGGCAACAAGTGGAAAGAAGCTTATCAATATGCTTTAGATCATGATTACAGATTCCTAAGCTACGGCGACAGCTGCCTGTTTTTAAATTAACAGTTAACAATTAACAATTAACAGTTGACAATTAACAGTTGACAGTTGACAATTAACAGTTGACAATTGATTTTATAAATAATTGTAAATTGTACATTGTTAACTGTTAACTGATAGCGATTGCCGATTCTGTCACGACCAATCTGAATCCTACGCCGTGGACTGTCAGTATTTTTACGTTGGGATCTGCTTTTAGATATTTTCGCAGTCTGGCGATGAAGACATCCATGGAGCGTCCGATGAAATAGTCGCTATTGCCCCATATCATCTTCAGGACTTTCTTACGTGTGACGAGGTCGTTTTTGTTGTCGTATAACACTTTAAGCAACGCGGCTTCTTTTCTTGTCAGAGGTTGTTCTTTCCCGTCCAAGATAAGCAGCATGTTTTTAGCGTCAAAAATAAAACGACCGATGTTGATCTTCGCATCACCTAAAGTATATGTAAAAGGGTCATTACGTTCTACACGTCTCAAAGCAGCCTTTATTCTCAAGAGCAGTTCCTCGTTGCTGAAAGGCTTGGTAAGATAATCGTCGATGCCATATTCGAAGTCGTTTAGGAGATTGAGGAATAAACCTTTCGACACCAAATATATCACTGGCATATCCGGACTTAGGATTCTTATTTGTGCAGCTAAGGCGAAACCGTCCATGCCGTTCGTTTCCACATCCAACACGCAGATGTCGATGTCGTATTTCTTGAACACGTCGAGGGCTTCAATTCCCTTTCGTGCTACATGCACCTTATAGTCGACAGCCTTTAGATTCTCACTGATAGTATTGCGCAGTTCAGCATCGTCTTCCACGAGCAGTACCGAAGTTTTGTTAAGAGTTTTCATAACTTGTTGTTTTTAGGTATAACCGACGAAAGACGAAATTGTTTAACGTATTATTAAAAAAATAAACAATTTTTCTGACACTGTAAAATTAAGGGGGATAAATAAATTCCCCCTTATCCAAGTTCTCATTTATTTCTCGTGTACAGATATGCTGCGTAATCTCTTAATATTTCCTTGTTCTCTTCAGAGGCTTCGACGGAATTGAGGTCTTGCAGAGATTTTTCATAATATTCTGTCATGAGTTTTTCCACGATATTCTTAACGTTGTATTTGTCATAGATGTTTAATACCGCTTGTATTTTCTTTTCGTTGCGACCCTTAGGCATTTTGAACAGATTAAGTAAATGGTTCCTGTCATCTTCTGAAGCGAGTTCTAAGGCTTTGAGATATAGATATGTTTTCTTGTTATCGGATATGTCGCCTCCTGTCATCTTGCCAAAGACGTTGACGTCGGAATAACAATCGAGAATATCGTCCTGAAGTTGGAAGGCGAGACCTAAGTTGATTCCGAAGTCGTAGATAGCCTTCTGGTTTTTATCGTTGGCACCTGCTACGATAGCGCCTATCTTCAATACGGAGCCAAGGAGGACGGCTGTTTTTAGGCGTATCATTTCGAGATATGCGTCCAAGGTCACATCGTCTTGGGTTTCGAAGTTCAAGTCATATTGCTGACCTTCGCATACTTCGAGAGCTACTTTGCACAGCTCGGCGAACACCTCGTGTGAATATTCTTTCTTCGTGGCTAATACATATTGAAAAGCTTTGATGAGCATGGTGTCGCCCGATAGAAGCGCGATGTCGGAGTTCCATTTGTGGTAGACAGTCTCCATTCCGCGGCGTAAAGGAGCCTGATCCATGATGTCGTCATGAACTAAAGTGAAGTTGTGGAAGATCTCCGCAGATACGGCGGGAATCATGCAATCTTCTATATTTCCGCCGAAAAGTTCACAGGCGAGCAGGCATAATGTAGGTCGCATTCTCTTTCCGCCCTGACGAAGTATATATTCTATAGGTGCGTACAACTCTGAAGGTTCGCCCATGAAGTTCTGATTATCAATGAAGTCATTTATTAATGACTGTATTTTGTCAACTTTTGTCATAATATATTAATGTGTTTGTATAGTATATAAAATCTAAACCTCAAAGATAGTATTTTTGGCTGAAAAAATGGTGCGAAATTTGCAAGTTTTTAATAAAAAATTAAAACAATGAAAACATTAAAATCTATCGTTTTATTTTTAATAATATCGCTGAATTACAACATAGTTGCGCAAACTGCATCTCAAGAGCATACGACAAATGCAGATGTCAACGTCACGACAGAGGAATTGGATAAAAATATCGACAAACTGATACCTAAAGCTAAGAAGAACAAACTGAACGAAAAACAGTTGATTTTATTGACAAATTCCTATCATGAAGCCAACCAAGCAGACCATCAGAGAATTATGGAACTCAAAAAATCCGGACAACCAGATATCTGGATTGAGATATATCATAGAATAGATAATATCAATACGAGACAGAATAAGATTGCTGTGTTGCCGGATAATATCAAGTCTACGATGAATTTCAGATTATTAGACCTTGATAATGAAATCAGGAACTCGAAAGAGAAAGCCGAACTTTACATCTGTGCGAAATCCAATCTCTTGTTAAAAAATATTAATGACGAAAACCTTGAAGAAGTAGAATCTCTTTTAAGCGAACTTTATAAGATAAATCCTCAGAGTAATAATATAGATGACTTAAGATTGAAACTCATCATCTTGCCATCGAAACAGATTCTTTTCAGAATAGCGACACCAACAGAATTATATTTTCCTGAGAATTTTGCGCAACTCGCTTTGGATTTTGATGATAATACCATTTGGGGTGTTCCGTTCGACATTGTTCCTCACGATAATAAAGATTACGATCTGATGATTCGTATTATGATTGAGAAGAAAACTGTGTCACCGGAGCGTGTCAATACAGCTACTTTTGAAGAGAGAAAAGATGGGAAAGTCGTTAAAGTGACCGACAAAACTATGACTAAAACGGCGACTATTTTTGGACAAATTGAGTTTATTGACGTAGAAAAAGAGAAGATTCTGCTTAGTACACCTTTCGATATTGCTTCCACTTTCTCATATCATTATGCTGAAATTGATGGTGACAGGGATGCGTGTTCTTCACAGACCTTGGAACTCCTGGATCGTAAAGCTATTGATTTTCCGAGTGATGAGGCGTTATTTAAAGACGTGGCAAGAAAACTTAACGACATCATAAAAAGCCATTATCAAAAAAAATAAAAAAATTAAAAAAAAGTTTGTAGGTTTAAAAAAAAGTTGTACCTTTGCACTCGCAAAACAGACGCTTGCCGGCGTAGCTCAGCGGTAGAGCACGTGATTTGTAATCTCGGGGTCGGGGGTCCAAATCCCTCCGCCGGCTCAAAAAAAGAGGACGAAATTTCGCCCTCTTTTTTTATTACTTGTCTTTGACTTGTCCTACCATGACTTTTTATTACGTGAACTAATTTCATGATAAGTTGCTTTCAATTTCTATTATCTTCTCGAAAACATCAATTCCCGTATCTATAATCTCGTCTTCAAACTCATATCTCGGACTGTGAAGCGGCTCGTGCTCCAATCCGCAGCCTAAACCAAAAAGGCATATCGGACATATATTCCCGAAACGTCCGAAATCTTCCGACCAAGGAAAAGGTTCCTTTATCTCATTGACGGATAGCTTCAATTCTCGGGCGGCTCGTCTGACGATTTCAGTGTTATCGCCTGAGTTCATCGTGGCAGCGAAATCTTCATGTATACTGTGACGGAAGCTTAATCTATACTCTTTCGAGATATATTCACATAAACCTATAGTGCTTTTCGTCAGATTCTGTAACGCTTTGTCATCTTGACTTCTAAGTGTCATCCAAATCTCGGCATGACCCGGAGTAACTCCGAATGTTTCTTCTCCGATAACGACACGAGTTATTGTGAGGATAGTGTGATGTTTATCTTTTTTAAGATTCTCGTATTTTCTATGGAAGGCGTCGAGTAGGGTGGTCACTACAATTTGAGGGTTGTTCCCTTTTTCTGGTTGCGATGCGTGAGATGTCTTGCCATCGAAGATTAGCTTCAAGCCAAGAGATGCTGAAGCGAAACAATCTTTCTTTACCACTATCTGATGTTTGGCGTAAGAAGGAAGATTATGCAAGGCGAAGGCGGTGTCAATTTTCAAGTCACGGAATAGAGGGTCGTTGATGACGGCTTTCGCACCTTCGCCGGTTTCTTCGGCCGGTTGGAATAGAAGAATGACGTTTCCTTTTGCGGGACGTTGTTTTCCGAGACGCATTGCGAGTCCGCATAAAATAGTGGCGTGACCGTCGTGCCCGCAACGATGGGAATATTGAGCGTTGAGCTTTGAACTTTGACACTTCGTGCTGACTGCCGACAACTCAAAAACGTCTGTTGCCTGTTGTCCGTTGTCCGTTGACATTAAAGGAATGTTCAAGCCGTCGATGTCGGCACGCAACATGATATTCTTGCCATCTTCTACACCTTTATATATGGCGATGATTCCGTAACCGCCGACGTTTTTCAGATGAACATCAGGATTTGTCTTCTCCAAAAATCTGTTGATAATCTTGTTCGTCTCTTTTTCATTTCCCGATAGTTCGGCGTATTTAAATAATTTATGTCTTAGTGATTCAAGTATTTTCATAATCCATACCTTATACTTTAAACCTTTAACCTTAAACCGATTTGAATTGGCCCAAAGGTAAAAATATTTTTTTAAAGGAATAACTATTTACATGAAAAAGAAAAATCGTATCTTTGTGCCTCAAATTGACGTCAATGAGTGTTTTATATCCTTTAAAATTTGCGCCCGCTTATTTTGAAAAAATATGGGGCGGTCAGCACGTTAAAACCATTCTACACCAAGACTTTGGTGATTTGATGAATTGCGGTGAGATGTGGCTTCTCTCTGGTCTTGAAGGTCAGAATAGTATCGTCTGTAACGGTGATTTCGCCGGTGATGAACTTAACGACTTGATAGAGACTTTTATGGGCGACCTTGTAGGTGAGGATGTTTTCAACAAATATGGTGAACGATTCCCTTTGCTGATTAAGATTATAGATCCCTTAGACAATCTTTCCATCCAGGTTCATCCTGATGATGAGCTTGCGCAAAAGATAGGCTTGTATAATGGCAAGACGGAGATGTGGTATGTGATGAACGCCGAAAAAGGAGCAAAACTCGTTTCGGGTTTCAATAGAGACGTGACACCGAAAGAATTCGAAGAAGCTGTCGCAAACAAAAGCGTTGAAGGTATGTTGAATTATGTAGATGTGCATAATGACGACGCTTTCTTTATTCCGGCAAGAAAGATTCATGCTCTCGGCGCAGGTTGTATGGTGGCTGAGATTCAACAGACAAGCGATACCTCATATCGTGTATACGACTGGGATAGAATAGACCGCTTCGGAATGAAAAGAGAACTGCACATCGATGAGGCTCTTGCGACAATCAACTTCAAGAAAGAAGACAGCGGTAAAGTAAGTTACGACAAGAAAACCAAAAACGCTACTGTAAGCTTAGTAAAATGTCCTTATTTTACGACGAACTTAATTAAGTTGGATACAAAGTCGGCTCTCGTTAAAGATTATTCAGAACTTGATTCTTTTGTGATATTGATGTGTACGGAAGGCTCGTTCATCTTATCATACGAGAACGGAACGGAGGCGGTAAGGACGGGAGAATGCATCTTGATACCTAATGTAATTAATAAGGTCGAGATAATTTCCGATGGAGAATGTAAATTATTAGAAGTATATATTGTATAACTAAATCAAATTAAATCATGAAAAAGACATTAGTAATGTTGTTCTTAAGTGTTCTTTTCTTAGGAGCAAAGGCACAATCAGATTTGCCAAACGTATCATTGAAAAACTTAGATGGTGAAACTATCAACATCACAGAATTGAACAATGACGGAAAACCATTCGTAATGACATTCTGGGCTACATGGTGCGCACCATGTGTTAAAGAACACAACGCATTGAGCGAGGTTTACCAAGATTGGCAAGACGAGACAGGCGTTAAAATCTTCGCAGTGACAATCGACGACTCACGTTCAACACCACGTATCAAACCTTTCGTTGAAGGTAAAGGCTGGGAATTCGATGTTTTGTTAGACGTTAACAAAGACTTGGCAAGAGCCATGAACGTAAGCAACCCTCCTCACACATTCTTGTTCGACGGTAACGGCAAAGTCGTTTATCAACACACAGGTTACTTTGACGGAGCTGAAGAAGAACTTTATGAAGAAATTTTGAAACTCGTTGAATAATAAATGATCATTCTCACAATGAAAAGATTTTTATTATCGTTGGCATTAGTGTTATGTGCCACAGGATTGTTCGCCCAGATAGAAAACGCACAAGTTAACGGTAGTTTTCAAATTGACGGACAATATTACCAGGTGGATGAAGGAATCGGCATCACTGAAGAATATATTATCTCGGAGAATGTTCCTCAGTTTGGTATTAATGGATTTGGTAAGATTAATTATTCATTAGGTAATTTCACCGCCGGACTTCGTTATGAAGCTTATCTTCCTCCGATGTCAGGTTTCGACAAAAGATTACAAGGCGTTGGTTTGGCTAACTATTATGCATCTTACGACAACGGAACAATCAGTGTTACACTCGGTGACATCTACGACCAATTCGGAAATGGCTTTATCTTCAGAACATACGAAGAATGGTCACTCGGTTTCGACAACTCACTCCGCGGTATGAGAGTCATTTATCGTCCTACAGAGGGTGTCACTTTGAAGGCTGTTTACGGTAAACAAAGATACTATTGGTCATCATACGCAGCCACAGAAAGCAGGGGCGTGGTTCGCGGTATCGACGGAGAATGGGATTTGAATCAAAGCATCTCAGCAATGAACGACTCTAAGTTCAGAGCATCTCTCGGTGGTAGCTTCGTAAGCAAATATCAAAAGAACTCTAACCCGACATATACTATTCCTGAGAATGTCGGCGCTTTTGACGGACGCATTAACTTAGGTTACGGACGCTTCGGATTCACAACAGAATATGCATACAAAATCAACGACCCTTCAGCGTTCAATAACTATACTTATCATGAAGGTCAGGCTTTCTTGTCATCTTTGTCATATTCACAAAAAGGTTTTGGTGTTATCTTGCAAGTGAAACGTGTTGATAACATGAGCTTTAAGTCAGATTATCAAGGGACAAAGAATGATTTAGATATCAACTTCATTCCTCCAATCAACTACACTCATACACACAGCCTTCCAGCAATTTATACATACGCTACACAACCTCTCGGTGAAATGGCTATGCAGTTACAAGTGAATTACACTATCCCTAAGAAAACCATCATCGGCGGTAAATACGGAACAAAGATCACTCTCGACTTCAGCCAAGTCAATGATATCAAGAGAAATTACATCCTCGAACCAGGTCAGGAAGCTCCTACACATATCGCTGGTTATGACGGAACTCTCGGTTACACTTCACCATTCTTCGCTGTTGGCGACCGTAAATTCTTCCACGACTTCAATATAGAAATTGAAAGACGCCTCAGTAAGAAATGGAAACTCATAGCACAATACATCAATTTGTATTATGATATGGAGACCATTGAGAACCACCCAGGTGCAGAAGTCGTTAAGGCTAATATCGGCTTTATTGATTTATCATATAGAATCACCAACAAACAAAGCATCCGCATGGAATTGCAACATCTTTGGGATAATATAACAGCTGGTAATTGTGAGAAATATCAGGAAGAGATAGACAATCATCCTGATAACTTCAAGAAAAGAGGTAACTGGGCAGCTGCCTTGGTTGAATATTCTATCGGAGCAAAATGGTTCGTTTCTGTTGGCGACAAATGGAATTACGGTAATCCAATAGCAGAAAATCGTGATCACTATTATTCAGCATCGGTAGGTTATATTAAAGAATCAACAAGAATAACCTTGACAGGAGGTCGTCAGAATGAAGGTATGGTTTGTGTTGGTGGCGTTTGTCGTGTTGTTCCTGCATCAAGCGGTGTCTCATTATCTATTACAACAACATTCTAAAAACTATCAAGATGAGAAAAATATTAAGTATATTGGCAGTTCCATTCTTTATGTTAGGAATGGCTGCTTGTGATAAAATAGAAGAAAATGACTATATCAAAGAAGTTGATAACGTGCAGAGCGGTAGTGTTCCTAAGTATATCCTTTTAGAGGACTATACAGGTGTAAGATGCGTTAATTGTCCTCAAGCTGGCCAAATAGCATTGGATCTTCAACATCAATATGACCATAAGGTTATAGTTCTTGGAGTTCATGCTGGATCTTTATCATCTGTTCCTCCAAATGGACCTTTCCAGGATTTTACAACAGAAGAAGGTACTGAATGGTATAACACATTTGAGTTGGTAGGTAACCCAATAGGAACAATAAATCGTAAACTCAATGGTTCAACCTATGGATTCGATTCTTCAAAATGGACCGAGTCTGTTATCAATACCCTTCAAGAAGAAGCAGTAGTAGAGATGTCTTCAATGGTTAATTATAATGATGCGACCCGTAGTCTTGAAGTAAACGTTTTCTCAAAGTTCTTAGAAGAAAAGATTGATACAACATTTAATCTTACTGTTTGTATAATGGAAGATAGTATTGTTGGTATGCAGGTTACATCTCAAGGAAATAATCCTAATTACGTCCATCGTCATGTATTCCGTGAGACAATGAATGGCGCATGGGGTGAATCTCTTAATGGAACGGTTGATAATCCTACCGTTATAGCCCCAAAAGAGATGTTTGTTAAATCTTATACAACAACATTGAACGAAGCTTATAACGCAGACCAATGTTATATCATCGCTTACGTTTCTAACTCAAATACTAAAGAAATTCTTCAAGTAGTTGAGAAGAAGATAAAGTAATTAACAGTTAACAATTAACAGTTAACAGTTATTAAAAAAGTCGCGGAGAAATTTTCTCTGCGACTTTTTCAATTTAAACCTTAAGAGGATTTCTATAAATTGCTTTGTGAGTGATTTATAGAAGTCTCTGTACTTAAAGAGTTATCATTTCTCCATAGATATGATTTCAACAAACTTCATATTTTTGTCAACATTACCTAAATATTTTTTTAAAATAAGAGGAATAACTTATTGATTACAATTGATTTGAATTTTGACACGATTAAAGTCTATTGGTTTTGAACTTTGAACTAAGGCTGTTGAACTTTGAACTAAGGCTGTTGAACTAAAGCTTTTGAACTTTAGTTCAAGGTTCAAAGTTCAAAGCTCAAAGCTCAAAGTTCAAACCAAAAATTATTCAACAACAATCTTCTTTGTTACATTATATTCTTCGTTGCTGATATTGATGAAATAGATTCCAGGATTGTATTCTGAAACATTGATTTCTATTTCATTTGTTGCGGACGTGGCAAGCCGCGTTCCTACTAACATTCCAAGTGTGTTGTATATCTTGACTGTTGCATGTTGTCCGTCGGATGTTGACACTTTCACAAAGTCTTTAGCCGGGTTAGGATAGATTGTAATATCCTTTTCTTCAACAGTTTCAACATCAACAATCACAGCCGTCGGTGGAAACTTGATGTTATCTACCCAGGCGCAGTCTTGACCGTCTTCAGCATAAACGTCTTTGCTATACGTCCATTCTAATGTGCGCAATCCTTCTGTCAATATGAATGATTCTTCCGACCAATTGTCTTCTCCAGACCATTTGTCTTTCTCCTGTCCATCGATATAGAATTTCAAGAAGTCGTAGCCTGATTCTGATGAAACCTTCTTATAGAAACTAAATTCCGACTGAGCTTTGACATCGATAGTTATTTTTAATGTCGTAGAAGTCTGGTCGCCGATAGCACCCGATTTTGCACAATATTGACCTTCGTAGGCTTCACCTGTTGCAATCTCCCAGTTCGGATTACCGTCAAATTCCCAGTTGAATTTCGAGAAGTCGCCGCTTTCGAAGTCTTCTGTCACGTTTCCTACAATAATGGCGTAACTTCCGTTAACTGAATATCTGCCTGAAGATACGGTGAATGGCATTTCGTAAGCATAGCCTAATGCGGCGTTTTCTGAGACCGTCAATGTCACTTCAATGTCAGTTTCTTCACCGGCATCTAAGGAAGGAATGTTAAACTGACTTTGATTCATACTTATCTCTTCTGGTAGTAAGATAGAGAAATTGATGTTGCTTGCCGAACTTCCGCCTTTGTTAATAATGGTGAATTCAACTGTTTCGCTGTCGCCTGGATTAAGTTCCAATCCATTAGGTTTCATTATTTCAAATTCCGGAGCGAAAATGTTTACGTTGAATTTGCTTTCCCAAATGTCGGTGCCATCGGTGCAACTTACGAAGAATCTGACGTTACTATTGTTAGGAACGCTGTCGCATACGGTGAAAGCGAAGGCGTCTTCTAAGGTAATATCAGAGTTTGCCGAGACGTTTCCTACATTGTAATTAGGACTTGTAATATTGATATAATTGGTTTTGTCGCATGTCAAAGTAGCTGTGACATTTGAAGCGTTGACACTACCAATGTTCTTTAAGACCACGTCGAAAGAAGAAGATTCGTTGTATTCTATTATGCCGTTAGCGTCGTTGACGGTATATTCTTCATAGACTACGTATGCGCTGTTGTTAGGTACAGCTGTCACGTCTAAAACTACAGGGAAAGCGTTGAGCCCCGTAATGTATAGTTTCATGTCGCCAGTAGCTGCGAGACCGCCTTCGAAGTTAACTTCTGCAACCCCGTTTTCGTCAGTTATCGCAAAGCCTATGCGTTCATCATCGAACACATAGCTACAATAAAATCCTTTTTGCGGATTTCCATTTTCGTCTTTTACTACTATTTCTGTCGACTGACATCCGATGAACAGTTGCGCATCATATTCTATATTAGCATCAAAAGGCTCGTCTAACCATGGGCGTATCGCCACGTCACCAAGAATGTTGATGTCGTAGAAGTTCCATCTGAGCGCGCCTTCTTCCCATTGTCCAGGGGCGTTGACAAAAGGAGCGGTCTGGCATTTACTTTCTGAGAGATGCATTCCGAGGAACGGGATACGCTCGTGATATTGAGCGTCGGTCATCTCGCGATGTAGGTGAGGTGCCGGCCCTTCTGTCTGTCCTTCGTTAAACCATCCGTAACGTGAGTTGCCGATAGCAGCGACGGCGAAGTTCTGAATCGTGATCATCCTCTCCATGATGCAGTCGTCGTCGAAAGAACCGCAGACACAACCATGTGAGTGGAAGAATGTATAGTTATGATCGATACCGTTGGCTCCGCTGAAATTAGCGTCAGTGATATCGCTGTTATACCATTCGGCTACGGTATTGGTGTTGGCGTGACCTACATGATGTACGTATTGTGTGCCATTGTTGATGGTGTTTTTCAATTGTGTAGGACCCCATGTTCCGTCTTCAGCATAATGACGTGTGAAGTTGTAATCTTCAGGGATGCCTATAGTGGTGTATCCGTTGTCGTTGTGTTCGCCGATGAGGAGTTCCATATAGTCGCTGCCCCAGGTCTCAGGATTGTCGTATAGCCATTCGCCGGCGAGTGTGACATCACGGAATTCGCCGAGAACAGGCTCACGTTGATATTTCAAAGTCTTGTTGATGATATTAGCTTGTTTGGTGGCGTTGTTGAACGACATACGAGCGATGCCTATCTCAGGGAGAAGGTCGTCTTCACCAATCTCGCCCCAACGGTTGTTGCCGTTGTCGTTCCATGTGCCGTCTAAAGCGGAGAAATAAAGGTCGGCAGGAATGCCGTTGTCTTCATAGACGGAACTCGATTGTACGTGACAATATAATCCGCGGTAAGGTACTATGTTGACGTCGCCGCCGAGAAGCACCATGATAATGCCGTTGTCGCTATATTCCTTGATGATATAGTTACGTATCTTTTCCTGGTTGTCGATGCCTTCCGATGAAGCATAGATGTCGTTGAGTGTGGCTATTCTGTTACGTACGCCAATGCTGTTGTAATATTCACAGTATTCGGCGAAGCCTTCAACATATTCATCGCCTGTGATGATAAGCATATCGTAAGCTGCAATATTTCTGCCTCTTGTCTTGTATGATTCTATCATCTCTGGATTGTCGGCTAAAGATGCGACCTTGCTGTTGATATATGGCGTGTTCCAGATCATGGATGAATTGTCTTTCTTGGCGGAAGCGAGTTCGATGCGGACTGTCGCTGTCTTGGCATATCTTACTTTTCCTGAAGATGGTTCATATTGAACTGGAGAAAAAGATGTGAAAGCAAAAGCGTGACCGTTAAGATAATGTGTACTTAATTCGCCATGACATTTGGAAGGATACACATTTTTTGACGAGTATACATCTTCATTTTTTGCAAAGGATTTACGCTCTGGTTTTGAATAAGGAAGAGAAGCTTGATAAGGATACAGCTGCGACTTTACATTAATCTCTTCAAAATCGGAAAGAATGACTTCAACCGATTCAGCCTCCGATCCAAAAGGAAGCAACAGACTCACCGACTTGTAAGGCAATGTAGGGTTACCTGTGACGGCAGTCTGCATACAATTCTCAAACTGAACCTGATTGTAAGATTGAATCTCTGTTACGACAGGATTCTCAAAATGATAAGTCTGTTCAACGATTTGTGCTGAAACAAAGAGACTTAACATCAATACTAATAGTAATAGGCTTAACTTTTTCATAAAACTATATTTAACAATAATGTCATAAAATTTATTTGCCAAATATAGTAAAAAGTCAACGGACAACAGACAACTACGACCGTTTTTTTTAACTTGAAGCTGAGAAATTGAAAATCTGAGAACTTTTGACTAAGGCTGTTGAACTTTTGCCGTTAGTACTTTGTCATTAGCCAAAAGACGCCACAGGTGTGACGTCTCTATGGGATTCTCAGTCTCTCAGATTCTTCTTGATTGTAGACTGTTAATTGTAAATTGTTAATTGTTAATTTTCCTCTACAATGTTATGTATCGATCTAAGTCTGAATGCCGACACTATTTCAGAGATTCCGTAGATGATGAAAGAGAGTGCGATGTAGATAGCTACAGTCATCATGCCTATCGCTACTGGACGGAGCAGAATCAGGACGGCGAGAATCAGAAGTACGATACCGCAGAAGAGTGTGAGTCCGTATCCTTTAACCTTGAAAGTCTTGAGGTCGCCGGCGTAGCTTATCGTCATGAAACTTTGATAAAGCATCCACATCCCGAGGATGAGCGGTAATGTAATCGCGGCTATTCCAGGGTTCGCGGCGAGAAGGACACCTAAAACGATGTTGAGTACTGCGCCTATTATCACAGCGGCGCGTGAGACAAAGATGTTCCTGCTGAAGATCCCGACAATCATCTCAATGACGCCGAAGATTACCAAGGCAAGACCTAAAAGTAAGGTCATCATTTCGTAAGTGATGGCGGGATTTGTCAGCATAAACACTCCTAAGAAGAAAGCCAATACGCCTATGATCAAGTACATCCACCAATGTCTGACAGGCTCCATGGCACGTTCGTATAAATCGTAAGTTTTCATAAATTATAATTTTTATCGATAAACACAAAGTCCGTAAATATTGTTCAAAAAAATATTTGAAATTTTATTCATAATTCATAAAGCATGATTCATAATGTTGAAGGAATTTGCTACATTTGCATAACGATACAATTAATGATAAAAGAGAATATTATATGGAAATGCTGATATTAGTTCCGAAGATAACCAACAGATTATATTATATTTTCGAACTCATGCTTAAAGATGAATTGGGCATTGACTTTAAGTTTACAACAGATAAAGATAGTTATCTTTCGCATGAAGGTGCTAAACTACATTACGGCAAATATCCTATGCCTGAAGCATCTGGATTATATCAGCAAGCTGCCAATATTCTTTTTGAACACGATATTGCTGATCAGGATGTGAAGATTTGTAACTATAAGGAATCTAAGGCAATATATCCGGTCTTCAATGAAAAGTCGCTGTTTCCTTTCGATATATTTGCAGCTTCGTTTTATATCATCAGTCGTTATGAGGAATATCTGCCTCATGTCAGCGACAACTACAACCGTTTCCAACCTCAGGATTCTATCTTATATAAAATGGAGATGATGGAACGACCCGTTATCAATCTTTGGTCGATCGACCTTGGTAATGAACTCGTAGCCCGTTATCCGGAAATCACTCTGAAGAAAAAGACGTTCCGTTTCGTTCCTACATACGATGTCGACGCTGCTTGGGCATACCGCAACAAAGGATTCTTCAGGACGACGTTGTCTTTGTGCAGAGATATATTGCGTTTCGATAAAAATGAGATAAAATATCGTTGGGACGTGCTGCGAAAAAAGAAGATGGATCCTTTCGACACTTTCGAATATCAGATAAAATTGCAGAAAGAACTTAAACTGTCTCCTTTATATTTCATCTTATGCGGCGACTATAACACTAACGATAAAAATATCTCTATAAAAAATAAGGAGTTTCAGCAACTTATCAAACATCTCGGCGATTATGCCTTAGTTGGAATACATCCTTCTTTCTCTTCTTACCTTAATAAGAACATGATCAAGGAAGAGATTTCCCGTCTTTCTGATGTGCTGAAAAGAGAGGTCACTATTAGCCGTCAGCATTTCCTGCGATTGTCGTTACCATCAAGTTATCAAATACTTATCGAGTTAGATATTACCGACGACTACACTATGGGCTACGCTTCGCAGGCTGGATTCCGCGCCGGTTATGCCGATACGTTCAAGTTCTTCGATTTGGAAAACGATATGAAGACGAAACTTAACATTCATCCTTTCGCCTTGATGGACGGTACGATGCGCGACTATCTCAACTTAGACGTTCAAGAGTCGTACGAAAAAGCTAAGAAACTCGTTGACGAAGTGAAAAATGTTAACGGAACTTTCATCCTTTTGTGGCATAATGAAACATTATCGGGAGAAAAACGTTGGGAAGGATGGATAACATTATATAGAAAAATACTCGATTATATTCTTAACTGATTATGATAAGACTTCTGAAACATGATATGATTGACAAGAAACGTTGGGACGAATGCATATCTAAGTCGTTCAACGGCAACATCTACGCTTGGTCGTGGTATCTCGATATCGTCCATCCTCAATGGGAAGCCTTGGTAGAGAACGACTACGAGAGAGTGATGCCTCTTACAGGAAAGATCAAGTTCGGAATATCGTATCTGTTTCAGCCTTTCTTCGTACAGCAGTTAGGAGTTTTTTCTCAATCGGTATTGTCGGAAGATGATGTAGAGAACTTCATCTCTGCTATTCCGGAGAAATATAAGGTTGTGAAATATCGCCTCAACGAATATAATAAGGTGCGCCCTGAATGGAATCATATCGCCATGCATCGTAACGTCGAGTTGGACATGATATATGACTATCAATATCTTTACAATAATTACAGTAAAAATACAAAGAGAAACCTTGCCAAGGCGGAAGCCGGCGGATTATCGTTGAATAAAAACGTTAAAGCTAACGACATCATAAAATTGTTTAGAGAAAACAGAGGTAAAGATGTGAAACATTGGAATGACGAGGAATATTTACGTCTTCTCAGTCTGATAGATATGGCCGTTTGTCAAGAATGTTGTTTCATGACTGGAGTCAACGATATTGACGGACGACTTATTGCGGGAGCGGTATTTATGGTAAGTCACGATAGGATAATATTTCTGTTTTCTGGTAACGATGATAACTATAAAGACAAGCACGCGCTCACTTTTTTGTTGGATAACACGATAAGAGAATTCAGTGAAACACAATACATATTCGATTTTGAAGGCTCCGACAGTGAAGGACTTGCGAGATTTTATAAAGGCTTTGGCGGAAAAGAAGTTTTTTATCCTGAAATAAGACTCAACAATTTCAAAGGAATATTTAAATTTGCATGCCGAATAATGGGTAAAGGCTAATGGTTAAATACTAAAGATAAAAAATTATAAATAAATAATAATTAAAGATATGAGTGAAAATAGAGATGGTTTTGGCTCGAAGTTAGGAGCCATTGCGGCAGCGGCTGGTTCTGCTATCGGATTAGGTAATATCTACCGTTTCCCTTGTCTCGCAGGCGAAAACGGCGGTGGAGCATTTTTATTAATTTACATACTGATAGTTCTCGGTCTCGGCATCCCGATTATGATGGCTGAGTTTTACATCGGTCGTCGTGGAGGTAAGAATCCTGTCGGTTCTATTAAAGAATTATCACCAAAGACGCATTGGAACTTAATAGGTTACATCGGAATCTTGGCGGCTTTCGTGGTGCTCGCTTTCTATAGCACAGTGTCGGGATGGACATTGGAATATATCTATAAAGCAGCGACCAACTTCTTCGCCGATAAAGACATCGCCACCATAGAACAAGGCTTCGTCGACTTCAACAATAATCCTTTCCGTCCTTTCTTGTGGCAGTTCCTCTTCATGGGATTGACAGCTTTCATTATTTTTAAAGGTATCAAAGAAGGCGTGGAAAAATATACGAAAATATTGATGCCAGCATTGTTTGTCATACTTATAATATTATGTGTCAAGTCGCTGACATTAGACGGTGTTAAGGAAGGATTGGAGTTCCTGTTCAAACCTGATTTCTCAAAAGTTGACGGTAATGTCATTCTCGCCGCCTTAGGTCAGGCGTTCTTCTCTCTCAGCGTAGGTATGGGTGCGCTCATTACATACGGTTCTTATATCAGCAAAAAAGATAATCTCGCCACGACATCATTGTCGGTAGTTGCTGCCGATACTATTGTCGCAATATTGGCAGGTATCATAATCTTCCCAGCAGCATTTACATTCGGAATTAAACCTGAAGCGGGAGCGGGATTGGCATTCAACACTCTGCCGATGATATTCGATAAGATGACAGGCGGTTATTTCTTCTGTATAATATTCTTCGTATTATTGGCAATAGCAGCCCTGACATCCACAATATCATTGCTTGAAGTTATAGTTGCATTCTTGTCGGAAGAACACGGAATCAAACGTAATACCGCCACCTGGATTGGAACATTGGTAGCTCTGTTCTTCGGTGTGTTCTGTACTTTAAGTTTACGCACGGATTCTGTCTTCGTCTTCGGCGATATGACGTTCTTCGACTTCATGGATAAGTTCTCGGCTAATATCTTATTACCAATAGGAGCCTTGTTCATCGTTATCTTTGTTGCTTGGAAGATGGGAAAAGAAAGTTTCTACGACGAGATTACAAATCAGAATACCTTGAAGATGAGCGTGAAGAAATTCATATTCTTCATCATAAAATATGTAGCACCTATTGTGATAGTAGCGATATTTATTAATCAGTTAATTAATGGTTGATGACGAACTTTGAACTTTGAACTTTGAGCTTTGAGCTTTGAACTTTGAGTTTTGAGCTTTGAGCTTTGAACTTTGAGCTTTGAGCTATAAATTAAACTAAAAGTTATGAATGATTTTTTTACGTTCACAAAAGGTGAACGAACAGCGATTATAGTTTTAGCAGCGGTGATACTTCTCATCATCGCTGCTAATTTTTTTGTGGCGAACCGACCTTCAAATGTTAATTTTTATTTACATAATTTAGATTCTATATTAGCACTTCATGAAAAAGCTATCGACGACATGAAGGTTATAGAACTTGCTGAACAAAAGGAACGCGAGACAATATATAAAAAAATCAAAGAAGAACACGAAAAAAGTAAGAATGTGAAACCTAAGAAACCTGTTTCCACAAAAAAAGAACTGATGAAAGAAACTGCAACACTCAAGGAGATTCCGATAGTCAATCTCAACAAGACGGACACATTAGGATTGACGGAACTTCCTGAGATAGGACCTTTCTTTGCGAGAAACATCGTTGATTACAGGGAAAAATTAGGTGGCTTCGTAGAGATAAATCAGCTGCTTGAAGTCTATGCTTTCGACTCCGCGAGATTGGAAACCATAGCACCTTATATCAATGTCAACAGTGTTTCATTACGTAGAATAAATGTCAATACCGATGATTTTAAGACTATCCTACGACATCCTTATATCGAATATGAAGATGTGAAGAAAATTGTCAATCATCGAGAGAAGAGAGGCTTTATTAAAAATTGGGAGGAATATCTTAAAGTCGTTGGAAGAAATGATGTAGATGAAAGACTGAGGTGGTATTTAGAATTTTAGAATTTTAGAACTTTAGAATTTTAGAAACTGAGAATCTGAGAATTATGAAACTGAAACAGAAACTTATCATAGAACAAAAGACAATTGAATTTTGTAAAGAGGTCGATCATCTGATTTTGACTGAAGAAAATAAAAGAATTTACAATGCTTTTGTCTATAGAAGAGCAAAACCTTATAAATTTGAGATAATCGATAAATATGACAATACAATCAGATTTGTTTTATGCACGAACAAACTTGATGATGGAGTATTACACATTATGCTGAAACATTATCAAGGTGCAGTTGGCAATGTAAATGCATACGAAATTTTAAATTTCTGTGATGTAATTAGAAATGGAGAAATTAATGCCAACGACAATTCTATAACTTATACTTTAAAACGAAACGGACAAACTTATAAGTTAATAGTTGCGTTAAAACGAAGTAAAGCGGGAACTAATATTTTGAAAAGTTTCTATTCTGATAGAAAATAAAAAAGACTCGTAGAACAGCCGGTAGCAGGAAGATACATTGAACCCTGTGGTGCCAATTCTATAAGTCTTTTTCCGCTTGCAAAGATATAACAAATTTTGTTGGCAAAGCCTTGAAACAGAGAAAATATTTTATAGCATTAGTCAAAGATTTTAAAATTATGGAACTGAAAAATATACCTACAGGAAATAGTAAGGAAGATATTAAAACAAGAGAGAAGATAATATCTGATTTTTATTATGAATGGAAAAGAAGTAATCCGACACAAAGATTGTTCAATATAGATTTAAAGGATTATATAAATATACGTCACATATCTATTATTGAAACTGTTGAACATGCTGCTCGAACATATCTTTCAACATTGGCAGTATTACAATTAGATTCTATTTTGACCTTGGCTAAGAAAGTCAGAATTGTCAATGTGAAACCAAAAGACAAAAATCAGAATCAGTTTGAGAAGATGATTAAAATGGAATATAATCTTGTCGGGATAGGAAAAGTATCTTTAATTGTGGGAGTCAAAAGATCAAACAAAGAGAAAGTTCAATATTGTATAACAGCGATAAAGACATAAAAAATCCTATTGGAGATTTGGGTTGATTGTCCGATCTTCCCATCCAATAGGATTTGTTTTGCCTCAGAATGCGATATTTGTGGCTCCTTTGTAGGCTACACCGGCGAGGACTTTTGCATCGCGGAAATAGCACAGAATATCGACTTAATTTCCACCTGCAAAGATATAACAAATTTTGTTGGCAAAGCTTTGAAACAGAGAAAATATTTTATAGCATTAGTCAAAGATTTTAAAATTATGGAACTGAAAATTATACCTACAGGAAATAGTAAAGAAGATGTAGAGGTCAGGAAGAAGATAATAAAAGATTTCTACAAACAGTGGGAGAAAAATAATCCTTCAAAAAAACTATATAACTACAATTTAAAAGATTACATAAATGTACGTTTAATATCTATTCAAGAAACTGCATTTAAAGCATCTTGTAATTATCTTTCGACTTTGGCGGTATTGCAACTTGATGCTATTTTACAATTAGCACGAAAGATTTGTGTTGTTAATACAAAACCTAAAGATAAGAATCAGAATCAGTTTGAGAAGATGATAAGGATGGAATATAATCTTGTCGGGATAGGGAAAGTATCATTAATTGTGGGAATCAAACGACCTAATAGGAATAAAATTAAAGAGAAAGTTCAATATTGTATAACTGCGATAAAGGCATAAAAAAACTCCGTTTTACCGGAGTTGTATTTGCCTCAGAAATGCGATACCTGTGAATTCTTTATATTAAAGACCAACGGTTGGCTGAGGACTTGCCATGTGTATGGCACAGAATATCGACTTAATTTCCGCTTGCAAAGATATAACAAATTTTGTTGGCAAAGCCTTGAAACAGAGAAAATATTTTATTTTCTCCTAAATCTGTAAACTACCGTAAGTTCATCTTTATCAGGTTCTGGAACATCCCAATAAGGTTTCTCATCATTAGTGTCAGAGTCATTGTCATCGTCCTCATCTTCCCAAATATATTCTTCGCGTTGCGGTCCTTCTTTCCTGAAATAAAAAGCTAAAACTATTCCCATGACGAATCCTGCGAGATGTCCTTCCCAAGAGATGTTGTTTTCTATGGCGTATTTAGGATATAATCCCCAGACAAGACTTCCGTAAAGAAAAACAACGATAAGAGAAATGATTATCAATTTTCTGTCTCTTCTGATAAAACCGCTTATCATGAGGAAAAATGTCAGTCCGTATACCAAGCCGCTCGCTCCGATATGAACTCCGCTTCTCGCGCCGCACCATGTCAGGAATCCGGTAGAGAACATTAATATAAGGAGTGTCTTGTTTGCAATGGGACGATAGAAATAATATAGAGACGTTCCTAAGACGAGTATCGGCACCGTATTGGCGAAGAGATGTTCCCAGTCGCCATGAATGAAATGGAAAAGGATAATTCCTGGCAGACCTTCAACGGAAATCGGTTTTATGCCGAGAAAAGAGAAATCAAGATCAAAGACGGTTTCAACAATTTTTACAAGCCACATTATCAACACCAATATTATCGGGATAATGAGACTTGACGTTAGAAGCCGTTTTTCATCTTGTTTTTCCATTTTTAGGGTCAACAGTCAACAGTCAACGGACAACAGACACTGCCCTATATGTCAAACACAAGGACTGTTGTCTGTTGTCTGTTGTCAATTGTCTTTATCAATTAGTCTTGAAATTATATTTTATCTCTTTAAGGTCTTCGTTTGCCTTGGCGATTTTCTTTTTAAGACCTTCTTTATAGTCGACGACTTTCTTCGCTATGTTTTCATCAGCTACTGCGAGCATCTGTGCCGCGAGGATTGCTGCATTGAGAGAAGCGTTGATACCTACCGTCGCTACAGGTATTCCTGGAGGCATCTGTACTATTGAGAAGAGAGCGTCCATTTCCATGGCTGTTCTTACCGGTATTCCGATGACCGGTATAGGTGTCATCGCTGCTATCACACCTGGAAGATGTGCTGCCATGCCTGCTGCTGCAATGATGACTTTTATGCCGCGAGCCTGAGCGTTGCGAGCGAATTCCTCAACCAACTCTGGAGTACGGTGAGCGCTAAGAGCATTCATCTCAAAAGGAATACCCATCTCATCTAAAAACTTTATGCCACTTTCTAAAACAGGAAGATCGGAAGTGCTTCCCATGATGATACTTACTACTGGATTCATATTGTTATTCGTTTTCTGCAAAGATAATAAAAGTCAACGGATAGCGGACAACGGTCGACAGATTTTTTTTGAGTCTGAGAAATTGATAGTTTAGAAGTCTCTTTGACTTATCTCTTCTTTTCGAAGAATCCTTTCAGTAGTTTGAGACATTCTTCATATAGTATGCCTTTTTGTATTTTCGTCTTTGGATGTAGGAGGTTGCCGTGTTTGCTGAAGCCGTTTTTGGTATCGTCGCAAGCCCATACCACCCTGCTGATATGAGAATGTGCCAAGGCTCCCGCGCACATCACACAAGGTTCTAAGGTTACATATAAGGTGCAGTCGTCGAGGTATTTGGCTCCCATATTATTGAAGGCAGCTGTCAAGGCGAGCATCTCTGCATGAGCCGTAACATCGTTAAGTTGCTCTACCTGATTATGAGCACGTGAGATAATCTTGTCGTTACATACTATGACAGCGCCGACAGGCACCTCGTCGTTTTCCTCAGCTATGAGAGCCTCGTTAAGTGCCTGTCGCATATAATGTTCGTCGGAGAAAATAGAAAGCTTCATCTTAGGTCGCGATTAACTTCTTTGAGTAACTTACCTTCTTCATCATAGAACTTCCAGATGCCGACTTCTTTTCCGTTTTCATAGTTACCTACGTAGTGGATGTTCCCGTTTTCGTGATATACAACAGCTTCGCCATTTCTGATGCCATCGACGAAATCTCCTGTACTCAGCAGATTACCGGATTTGTAATATGACTCGAATCTTCCGTTTCTCTTGTCGTTGACAATAGGTCCGTCGAGATGTTTCATGCCTTCCATATAATACCAGGTTTCCCTGATGCATGTCTTGTTGCCGTCTTTGTCGATTCTATAATATCTTACTTCCTTGCGGCTTCCGTCTTCATGTTTTGTGATTATGTCTTCATAGATATTGGTACGTTCACATGATGACAACGCCGCGAATATGAATAATGCAAATAATAACTTCTTCATAAAATTATCTGTTAAATGTCAAACGTTTGCCTCTGTAATCTTCTTTGAAAGTGCCGTCGTGATAAACTAATTCGCCGTTGACGAAGGTGTGTGTCACGCTGCAGCTGAGTTCCATGCCGGCGTAGCCTGTCCATCCGCATTTGTAATGAACGTTCTCGTTGGTGATAACCTGTTTCTTTTTCGGGTCAACCAAAACTAAGTCGGCGAAATATCCTTCTCTGATAAAACCTCTTCTGTCTATCTTATATAAGATGGCAGGATTGTGCGACAAAAGTTCCACAGCTTTTTCTATTGAGAAAGCCTGTTGTCTGTCGAATGACAATTCCAAGGTTCCCAAGAGAAGATGCTGTATAGAAGTGCCTCCCGACGGAGCGGAGAAGTAAGGCTTGTTTTTCTCTTCAAAAGTATGAGGCGCATGGTCTGTCGCTAAGATGTCGATATGTCCGTCGATACATGCTTGTATCAAAGCTAACTTGTCGTTTTCTGTTTTTACAGCAGGATTACATTTCAGGAAGTTACCCTTTCTGTCGTAATCTCTATCATCGAACAGAAGATAATGCAGACATGTCTCAGCTGTTATTTTCTTGTCTTTTAATGGTATGTCGTTTCTGAAAAGACTGACTTCTTTTGCTGTGGAGAGATGAAGGATATGAAGCTGTGTTCCGTATTTTGAGGCGAGTTCCGCTGCTTGTGACGATGTCTTGTAGCAAGCCTCCGCGCTACGTACGAGAGGATGTATGGAAGTAGGAGCGTTGTCGCCGTATCTCTCTTTGAACATCTCCATGTTTCTGCGGATGATATCCTCATCTTCGCAATGTGTCGCGATAAGACATGGAGCTTCTGAGAAAAGACGTTGCAAGGTATGACTGTTGTTGACCAACATATTTCCCGTGCTCGATCCCATGAAGACCTTGATGCCGCATACTTCTTTAGGGTTGGTTTTGAGTGCTTCTTCGATATTGTCGTTCGATGCTCCCATGTAGAACGAGTAGTTTGCCATTGACTTCTCTGCGGCTATGTCGTATTTGTCTTGAAGCAGCTGCTGTGTCAATGTATTAGGTACAGTGTTGGGCATATCCATGAACGATGTCACTCCGCCTGCTACTGCGGCACGGCTTTCCGTTGCGATGTCGCCTTTGTGTGTCAAGCCCGGATCACGGAAATGAACCTGATCGTCGATGGCTCCTGGAAGTAACAGAAGTCCGGTAGCGTCGATGATCTCATAACCTTCAGAATCCTGTTGTCTGTTGTCCGTTGTCTGTTGTTTATCTGCGGGAATTATCTTCTCTATTGTATCTCCCAAAATGACAACACTTGCCAAGAAAGACTTTCCTTCGTTGACAAGTGTTGCGTTTTTTATTATGTATCTCATGATTTTTTAGGTTTAATTTTGCCGATCATTCCTCTCCATCTCAGGTTGATGACACCGAAGATAGCTTCTTTGAAGATGCCTTTCGACATTTTCGATGTACCTTCGGCGCGGTCGGTGAAGATGATAGGAACTTCCTTGATAGTGAAACCGAGTTTCCAAGCTGTATATTTCATCTCGATTTGGAAAGCGTAACCTATGAATTTCACCTTGTCCAAATCTATAGTTTCTAACACTTTTCTTGTATAGCAGACGAAACCTGCGGTGGTGTCTCTTGTCTTCATTCGCGTGACGAAACGTACGTAAGCTGATGCGTAATACGACATCAAGACACGTCCCATAGGCCAGTTGACGACGTTGACGCCGGTGATATAACGTGATCCTACCGATACGTCGGCACCATTGGCGCATGCGTCATGCAACTTGATGAGGTCGTCCGGATTGTGTGAAAAATCGGCATCCATCTCGAAAACATATTTATAATGACGAGCCAAAGCCCATTTGAAACCGTGGATGTAGGCGGTGCCAAGTCCTAACTTGCCTTTCCTCTCTTCGATGAAAAGCCTTTCCGGAAATTCCTGCATCAGACGTTTTACGATGTCGGCAGTGCCGTCAGGACTGTTATCTTCTATGATGAGAATATCAAACGACATCGGCATGGAGAAAACGTAACGGATGATTCTCTCGATGTTTTCCTTCTCGTTATATGTCGGTATGATGACTAAATTCTCTGACATATATGTGTGTATTAATTTGTTTTTGTTTAAAATGTTATCGCTACAAAGTTAATAATTAATTTTATAACTTCAACGATTAACACCTTTAAATATTATTCATGATAATAAATTCGTTTCACTCTTTGCGAGATGCTTGTCAATATCTCGTAAGCTATTGTGTCGCAGGCTTCCGCTATTCTCTCTATGCTATGGTTTTCATCAAACAGGATCGCGGTGTCGTTTTCCTTGCATTCGATGTCTGTAAGATCTATCATGCACATATCCATACATATATTGCCTATTATAGGCGCGGCTTTACCGTTGACGTAGAAACAGGCGTTGCCGTTGCCGAGTTGTCGTTTCAATCCGTCGGCATAGCCTATAGGCACGACACCGATCTTCGACTTTCTATTGATGACGCCTCTTCTGCTGTAACCTACAGTCTCTCCGCATTCATATTCCTTGATCTGTACTATTGTGGTTTTTAATGAGACTACGTTTTTCAACTTACCTCTGTCTTCATCGCAAGGTGGCACGCCATAAATGCCGATACCTAATCGCACCATGTCATATTGATAATCGGTGAAACGACTGATGCCCGCGCTGTTCAGTATGTGACGCAGGATCTTATATGGAAAAGCTTCGATGATCTTGGAACTCATCTCTTCGAAGTTGTTGATCTGAAGCGAAGTGAAGTCGTTGAACTTTTCGCTGTCGCTGCCTGCGAGATGAGAGAAAACGCTCTTCACTATAATATTACTGTTTTTTTTCAGTCTTGTGAGAAGCTCGTCGATGTCGTCTTTCAGGAATCCGAGACGATGCATTCCTGTATCTAACTTGATGTGGATCCCGATAGGAGACTTCAAAGGTTTCTCTAATTTCTTGATGGCATCTTCCAACAAGGTGAGGCTTCTGAAACTGTATATGTCGGGTTCTAAGTTATTCTTGATGATGCTCTCAAAAGTGTTTGCTTCAGGAGTCATCACCATGATAGGGAGGCTGATGCCCTTGCGACGGAGTTCTATTCCCTCGTCGGCGTATGCTACTGTGAGATAATCGGCGCGATGGAACTCGACTACGTTGGAGACTTCGAAGTTGCCGCTTCCGTAAGCGAAGGCTTTCACCATCACCATGAGTTTGGTGCCGCTCTTTAGCTTTGAACGATAGTAGTTCATGTTTTTGACGAGGCTGTCGAGATTTATCTCTAAGATACTCTCGTGGGCTTTCTCTTCTAAAAGACGGCTTATCTTCTCAAAACTGAAGTCGCGCGCTCCTTTCAACAGAATCATCTGATTATGGAAGTCTTCGATTTTATGGTTCGTCAGGAAGTCTTTAGTGTCTTTATAGAAAATCTTATTTATATCGAATTTGTTCTGCTGACGCGACATCGCCTCTCCGATCCCTATGAGTGAAGTCACGCCTTTGTTCCTGAGGAGATGCGCGATATTCTCGTAAAGGTCTTCTTCTTTGAGTTCGCTTTGCAGTATGTCGGAGAGTATGACGACTTTCTCTTTACTATGATGATGCTGGTTCATGAAATCTAACGCTATCGTCAGAGAGTTGAAATCGGAATTGTAGCTGTCGTTGATGACTTCGCAGTTGTTGATTCCTGATTTCAGTTCCATGCGCATCTCAATAGGACATAGCTGCTGCATCTTTGTCTCTATGACATTATCTGGTATTCCCAATCTCATGGCGGCGAGCCAGCAATGTATTGCATTCTCGATGGAAGCGTCGTCGGTGAAAGGGATCCTGATCTTTTGAATCTGAGAATCTGAGAATCCGGAAATCTGAGAGTCGTTTTGAGTTTGAGAGTTTCTTCTGACAGCCGAGATAATAGTTTCTCCTTCACCTTTTTCTATTGAATATATTTGAACGTCGGCTTTGTTATCTTTCCTGCTCCACGAGAAAGTGTTGATGTTTTTTTTCTCGACAGCTTCTTTTATTTCCTTATGGTCGGAGCAATAGATCAATGTGTCAACTTTTAGAAACAATTTCAGTTTCTCTTCGACTTTATGTCTTATGTTATCGAAGTTCTTTCCGTGAGCTTCGCCTATATTGGTGAATATTCCTATGGTTGGTCTTATTATCTTCTCGAGATTCTGCATCTCGCCGGGACGTGATATTCCCGCCTCGAAAATAGCAGCCTGATGCAGTTCGTTGAGTTGCCATACCGACATCGGCACACCTATCTGCGAGTTGTAGCTTTTGGGGCTTCTTGCCACCGGCATCTCAGGACTGAGTATCTGATAGAGCCATTCTTTTATGATTGTCTTTCCGTTGCTTCCGGTGATGCCTACGACAGGGAGACAGAAATTCTTGCGATGATGAGCCGCTAACTCCTGGAGGGCTTTCAAAGTGTCTTCAACGACGATGAAGTAGGAGAGGGGATATAGAGATGAAAGGGATTCTTCCACCACGAAACATCGTACTCCTTTGTTATATAGTTCGTCAATATATTTGTTGCCGTTGTTACGGTTGCTTTTCAGCGAGAAGAACAACGTGTTTCCCGGACTTGTCAGAAGTCGGCTGTCGAAGAGCAATTCCGTGATGACGAGAGATGGGTCACCCTTACCTTCAATTCTGCCCTTGACTATTGATGCTATTTTTTCTATTGTATAAGTCATGCAGCAAAAATAATGAAAAACAAATAAACATACGTCAAAAAATAACTTCCTTTTATATCTTATCAATAAAAATTAATTGTAACTTTGCAACTATTGAAAAAATAATAAATCATGGAAAACAACCTTTTTATATACAACAGCTTGACTCGTAACAAAGAGTTGTTCAAGCCTCTCAACGCACCTCATGTGGGAATGTATGTCTGCGGTCCTACCGTCTATGGCGACGCTCACTTAGGTCACGCTCGACCTGCAATCACATTCGACTTGGTGTTTCGTTACCTCAAACATTTAGGATATAAAGTACGTTACGTCCGTAATATCACCGACGTAGGTCACCTTGAACATGATGCCGACGAAGGCGAAGATAAAATCGCAAAGAAGGCTCGCCTTGAGAACCTTGAACCTATGGAAGTGGCTCAATATTATAAAGACCGCTATCATGCAAGTATGGATAAACTTAACGTCTTGCGTCCTTCTATCGAACCTCACGCTTCGGGTCATATCATCGAGCAGATAGAGATGATACAGAAAATCCTCGACGCAGGTTATGCCTACGAATCAAACGGTTCTGTTTATTTCGATATAGAAAAATATAATAAGGACTTCCGTTATGGAATGCTCTCCGGACGTAATGTCGAAGAGATGCTCAACAATACTCGCGAACTTGCTGGTCAGTTAGAGAAGAGAAACGGTGCCGACTTCGCTTTATGGAAGAAAGCCGAACCTAAACATATCATGCGTTGGAACTCACCATGGGGCGAGGGCTTCCCAGGATGGCACGCCGAATGTTCTGCCATGAGCTGTAAATATCTCGGCGAACAGTTTGACATTCACGGCGGCGGCATGGACCTTATCTTCCCTCATCACGAATCAGAAATCGCTCAATCAATGGCATTTAACGGCGGTAAGCAGCCTGTCAGATATTGGATGCACAATAATATGATTACCTTGAACGGACAGAAGATGGGCAAGTCGCTCGGCAATGCGATGTCGCTCGAAGACTTCTTCGCTGGTAATCACGCTTTGTTGGAACGTCCTTATCCACCAATGACGATACGTTTCTTCGTGCTTCAAGCTCAATATCGTAGCACTCTCGATTTCTCTAATGAGGCATTACAAGCCGCGGAGAAAGGTTACAAACGTCTCATGGAAGCTGTTAAGATTGCTAACACATTGACTGCCACAGAAGGTGCGGAAGACCTCGGCGTACAAAAGATTATCGACGCTTGCTACGAAGCTATGAACGATGACTTCAACAGCCCTATCGTGATAGCAAATCTCTTCGAGGCTGTGAGAATGGTCAATACTGTGAAAGACGGCAACGCTAAGATTAATGCACAAGAGTTAGAACTTTTAAAACAGTTGTTCCAATCTTTCGTCTTCGATATTTTAGGACTTTTAGACACAGAAGCAGGTGGCGACGATGGCTTAGTCGACGGCTTGATGGAGACTATCATCGACATCAGAAAAGAAGCGAGAGCTAAGAAAGACTGGACGACCAGCGACATCATCCGCGATAAGCTCGCCGCTTTAGACATAGTCCTGAAAGACGGTAAAGAAGGTACGACCTGGAGTAAGAAATAGAATCTGAGAATCTGAGAAACTGAAAATCTGAGAATTTTTCATTTATTTTTGACTTATTAAGACGTGTCAATGTATGTTTATGTTTTAAACTATCATTGGCACGTCTCTATTTGCTGACTCGATGACTTAAAAAATAATTGTACATTGTAAATTGCTAATTGTTAATTTTCTTATCTTTGCAGCAATATGGATAAGATTAGAAATTTTTGTATCATTGCTCATATCGATCACGGTAAGAGCACATTGGCTGACAGACTTTTAGAGAATACTAAGACGTTGTCGCAGAAAGAATTGGTAAATCAGGTTCTCGATGATATGGACTTGGAAAGAGAGCGCGGCATCACCATTAAGAGTCACGCCATCCAGATGAATTATATAAAAGACGGTGTCAACTATACATTAAACCTCATCGACACTCCCGGTCACGTCGACTTCTCATACGAGGTGTCACGTTCTATAGCCGCTTGCGAAGGCGCGTTGTTGGTAGTCGATGCAACCCAGGGTATACAGGCGCAGACAATATCCAACCTTTATATGGCTCTGGATCACGACCTTGAGATTATCCCGGTTATCAATAAGATTGACATGGACAGCGCGAATCCTGAGATGGTGGAAGACCAGATTGTCGACCTTATCGGTTGCGACCGCTCCGAGATATTGCGTTGCAGCGCACGTAATAACATTGGTATAGAAGAAATCCTCGAAGCTATCGTCAACAGAATACCTGCTCCTAAGGGTGACCCTAACGCTCCGCTGCAGGCTCTTATCTTCGACTCGGTATTTAATTCATATAGAGGTATCATAGCATATTTCCGTATCTTCAACGGAACGATAAAGACCAACGAACTCGTGAAGTTCTTCGCTACGAAGATGGAATATCACGCCGACGAAATCGGTGTGCTCCAGCTCAAGCAAGTCCCTAAAGGCGAACTCTCGGCGGGTAACGTAGGTTATATTATCTCTGGTATCAAGACATCTTCTGAGGTGAAGGTGGGCGATACTATAACTCATGTTGATACTCCTTGCGACAAGCCTATCGAAGGTTTTGAAAACGTGAAACCTATGGTCTTCGCCGGTGTCTATCCTGTCAGTGCAGACGATTATGAAGAGTTACGAGCTTCATTGGAGAAATTACAGCTCAACGACGCTTCATTGGTATGGGAACCTGAGTCATCGGCAGCATTGGGATTCGGATTCCGCTGCGGATTCCTCGGACTTCTTCACATGGAAATTGTCCAGGAACGTCTCGACCGTGAGTTTAATATGGATGTCATCACCACCGTGCCTAACGTTTCTTTCAAGGCTTATCTCACTGACGGCGAAGAGTTGGACGTCCATAACCCGAGCGGACTTCCTGAAGTGACGAAACTCGATCATATTGACGAGCCTTTCATTATAGCTGAGATTATCACAAAGAATGAATTCGTAGGCTCTATCATGAAACTATGTATCGACAAACGCGGCGTATTGATGAATCAGACTTATCTCACAACAGACCGTGTCGAGTTGAAATTCCAGATGCCGTTGAGTGAAATCGTTTTCGACTTCTATGACAAATTAAAATCGATATCAAAAGGTTATGCATCTTTCGACTATCATATAGCAGGTTATCAGCAAGCCAATTTGGTTAAGTTGGATATAATGTTGAACGGTGAAGTCGTTGATGCTCTGTCAACATTGATTCACCGCGACAACGCATACGCATTCGGACGTAAGATGTGTGAGAAGTTAAAGGAACTCATTCCTCGTCATCAGTTCGACATTGCTATTCAAGCATCTATTGGTGCCAAGATTATCGCAAGAGAGACCGTTCGTCAGGTTCGTAAAGACGTTACCGCGAAATGTTATGGTGGTGACGTAAGCCGTAAACGTAAACTTCTTGAGAAACAGAAAGCTGGTAAGAAGAGAATGCGTCAGATAGGTAGCGTGGAAGTACCTCAGTCTGCATTCTTGGCTGTGTTGAAATTAGATTAAAAGGTTTATCTTTGTTATCATACATAAAAAATCCCGATTCAGAAATGAGTCGGGATTTTTTATAATCTACTGACAGCTGAATGCTGATAGCTGACAGCTATTATCCTAATTTCACGCGGTTGAAAGCTGTAACTGTAGCTTCTTTGTCACCGGCTTGGATATATTCGCGAACTGTTTTAGGGTCAGCGATGAGAGATACTTGATCTAACAAGCAGTTTTCTTTGAAGAATTTTGCGAGGCGGCCTTTAGCGATGTTTTCAATCATTGTCATATTGAGGCTACCAGCTTTTTCAGCAGCGACTTGCTCCTTAATTTCGCGAGCTTTAGCAGCGTCTTCTTCTGTGATCCAACCCTTAGCCATGTTTGAGTTGATGTGGTCATCACTGTCAACGTGAGCTGGGTTGATACCTGCTTTTTTCAAAGCGACTTCGATAGCTTTTTGAATTTGCTCTTGTTTTGTCTTTTCGATAGCGACGTTATATTCGTTATCTTTTGTTGCTTGAGGAACGTCGTTTTCATCGATAGCGACTGGATCCATAGCAGCGATTTGAAGAGCTACTTCGTGAGCGATTTCTTCAACGCCTTCGAATGATTTATTGAAACCTACTATTGTAGCGAGACGGTTACCTTGGTGGTTATAGTTAGTAACGTATTCAGCTTCGATAGCGAAGTATTTACCAACTTGAACTTTTTCGCCTGTTTTTGCTGTGAGGTCTGTTACGATAGCTTCAAGTGTTGTACCGTTGATGGTAGCAGCGTTGAGAGCTTCCATATCCTTAACTCTGTTTTCTACTGCGTAGTCCAAGAGCATTCTTGTTGTACCGACGAAATCAGCGTTAGCACCGACGAAGTCAGTTTCGCAGTTCAGCATAATGACAGCGGCGAATTTGTGATCTTCAGTAGCTTTAGAGATTACGCAACCTTCAGTAGCTTCGCGGTCAGCTCTTTTCAAAGCGATTTTTTGACCTTTTTTACGGAGGTAGTCGATTGCAGCTTGTTTGTCGCCATTGCATTCTACGAGAGCTTTTTTGCAGTCCATCATGCCGGCGCCTGTCATTTGTCTAAGTTCGTTAACTTGAGCAGCTGTAATGTTCATAGTAATAAATTGTTTTTAGATTTATTTTTTGTTAACGTTTTTACGAGGTCTTCTTGGACGTCTTTCTTCTTTTTCTTCGTCCTCACCTTTGTTTTCCATTACGTTTTCATCGTCCATCATTTCGTCTTCGATGATGTCTTCCTTGTCGCGAGAATTTTTACGTTCTGCCAAGCCTTCTTCGATAGCTTCTACCATTTTACCGATAATGAGTTCGATAGATTTTGAAGCGTCGTCGTTAGCTGGGATTGGGAAGTCGATGAGGTTAGGGTTTGAGTTGGTATCGACGATAGCGAAAGTAGGGATGTTAAGTTTTCTAGCTTCTGCTACGGCGATATGTTCTTTGATGACGTCAACTACGAAAACTGCGCTTGGGAGACGGCTGAGGTCAGCGATACTACCTAAGTTCTTGTTTAATTTTTCGCGTTCACGTTCTATCTGTAATCTTTCACGTTTTGAAAGGTTGTTGTATGAGCTGCTAGCCATCATCTTGTCGATGCTAACCATTTTACGGACAGCTTTACGGATTGTTGAGAAGTTGGTGAGCATACCACCTGGCCAACGTTCTGTTACGTAAGGCATATTAACCTTCTGTACGAGTTCAGCAACGATGTCTTTGGCCTGTTTTTTTGTAGCAACGAAGAGGATTTTCTTTCCTGATCTTGCTAATTGACGTACTGCGTTAGCTGCTTCGTCAATCTTGGCTTGTGTTTTATACAAGTCTATAATATGGATACCATTACGTTCCATGAAGATGTAAGGAGCCATGTTAGGATTCCACTTTCTTCTTAAGTGACCGAAGTGGCAACCTGCATCTAATAATTGTTCGAATGTTACTTGTGTCATGAGTTAATTTTTTTAAATGTTTACTTTCACTGATGCAATCGCTGAGTAGCTTAAAAGATCTCAACGATTTGGATGCTAAACACAAATGCTTGCCTTTTGATAGACTAACGTTTGCTGAATTGGAATTTCTTACGAGCTTTTGGCTGACCTGGTTTCTTACGTTCGACCATACGTGGGTCACGACGCATTAAACCTTTAGCCTTAAGGATAGGACGATATTCAGGATTGATTTCGCACAATGCACGGCTGATAGCTAAACGTAATGCTTCAGCTTGGCCGTTGATTCCGCCACCGTCTAAGTTGACCTTAATGTCGAATTGTCCGAGAGTCTCGGTTAACATTAAAGGTTGTTCAACAACGTAATGAAGGATGCTTGTTGGGAAATATTCCTTATAGTCGCGCTTGTTAATCGTAATGTTTCCGTTACCTGCTTTTACATATATACGTGCAACAGCGGTCTTTCTTCTACCTAAAGCGTTGATTACTTCCATGATAATTATTTGGTGTTGATTTTAAGTTCAATTGGTTGCTGTGCCTGATGTTTGTGATCAGGACCTGCGTAAACGTACAAATTACGGAATATTGCGTTTCCAAGAACTGTCTTTGGAAGCATTCCTTTGATAGCATGTTCAAGAACTGCGATTGGCTTTCTCTTCAATTGCTCTTCTACAGTTCTGAATCTTTGTCCACCAGGATATCCTGTGTGGTGAACGTAAGTCTTCTCTGTTAATTTTTTGCCGGTGAGGACGACTTTCTCGGCATTGATAATTATGACATTGTCGCCACAATCACTGTGGGGAGTAAAGCATGTCTTCCTCTTACCTCTAAGGACCTGTGCTACTTCAGATGCTAATCTACCTAAAGTCTGGCCCTCAGCGTCAACGATATACCACTTCTTGTTGGCATTTTCCTTGCTGACGCTAACTGTTTTGTAACTTAATGTATCCATTTGATTAATAATAAATTATGCTGTTTGTTCAACATTTGTTTTTCATACGTATAAAACGGGTGCAAAATTAAAACTTTTTTTCTTATAAAACAATACCATTTTAAAAAAAGTTTAGAGTTTAAAGTGTAGAGTTTAGAGTAGTTTATAGTTCGTAGTTTATAGTTCATAGTAGTTCTGAAGTTTATAGACTGAAAGTTTATAAGTTTATCGATGAATATTGACGCGTCTCTGCCAATAAACTTTCAAACTATAATACCCTCAACTCTCCAACTACTCTAAACTCTAAACTATGAACTTTAAACTTTAGTAAGTCTCTGGAAACTTTCTTCAATGCTCATTTCCTCTCTTTGCATGCTTTTAATGATCACATTATTATTAATAGCCCAACGCATCAGATCCTGCCTTATGTCTAAATCAGCTTTAGGCTCCAAAATCCAATGATTGTCTTTGATAGACTTGGCTTGCTTCAAACCTACAATGTTTCTCAACATTTCAATCGTAACTTTTCCGTCAAATTCAACAACCAAAACATTATCTGACTCTTTAGTCAAATTCTCGATATTGTCGTTGGCGACTACTACACCTTTATTAATAATAATTACTTTGTCGCAAAGTGCCTCTACTTCTTGCATGATGTGTGTCGATAACAAAACGGTCTTCTCGTTTCCTAAATCTCTAATCAGTCCTCTGATGTCTATCAATTGATTAGGGTCGAGACCAGAAGTCGGTTCGTCGAGAATCAATACCGATGGATTATGTATCATTGCTTGAGCTAAACCGACACGTTGTCTGTATCCTTTCGACAATGCGCCTATCTTCTTGTGCTTCTCAACGCCGAGACCTGTCATGTCAATCATTTCGTTGATACGTTTACTCGCTTCCTGCCCTGTGATATGGTGAATGCCCGCAACAAACTCTAAATACTCTTTCACATACATATCTAAATATAAAGGATTATGTTCCGGCAAATAACCTACGCATCTTCTCACTTCCATGGAATGTTCCCAAATGTCGAAACCCTCAACCGAAACAGTTCCTTTTGTCGGCGGAATGAAACAGGTGATTATCTTCATCAAGGTAGATTTCCCGGCTCCGTTTGGACCTAATAATCCAACAATCTCTCCCTTGCCAATCTCTAATGAAACATCATTAAGAGCTAATTGCGTATCGTATTGTTTTGTAACGTTCTGAACTATTATCGACATACTTACTTTTTATTTTTGCAAAAATAACATTTTTCCTCGAAAAAAGATACTACATTTCAAAAATCTGTCGTATCTTTGCAATCTCAAAACGTGGAAAGATTTGATTGATTGCAACCACAAGAAAAAAATGCTAAAACAATGTTTTTTTCCTAACATTTTACAATCACAAACTGTCCGCAAATTTATTTATTTAAAACAAAATTAAATTAATTTGTATGGGTTACTATTTCACATCTGAATCAGTTTCAGAAGGTCATCCAGATAAAGTGGCTGACCAAATCTCCGACGCTGTCTTAGACGAAATGCTTCGTCAAGATCCTGAATCTAAAGTCGCTTGCGAAACTTTAGTGACTACAGGTCTCGCAGTAATAGCTGGCGAAGTAAAATCTGAAGGTTATGTCGATATTCAAAAGACAGCTCGTCGCGTCATCGAACGCATAGGCTATAACAAAGCAGAATATCAGTTCGACGGCAAGTCATGCGGCATCATTTCTGCTATTCATGACCAATCACAAGACATCAACCGCGGCGTTGAACGTAAGAAAGATGAAGACCAAGGTGCCGGCGACCAAGGTATGATGTTCGGTTTTGCTTGTAAGGAAACTGACGACTATATGCCTCTCACTGCTGAGTTATCACACATCCTATTACACGAACTTTCGCAGATCCGTCGCGAAGGTAAGAAAATGAAATATCTTCGTCCTGACGCTAAGTCACAAGTCACGGTAGAATATGGTCCTAATTGGAAACCTCTCCGCATCGACACTATCGTCATCTCAACACAACACGACGAATTTCTTGATGACGACGAAGCTATGATTAAAGCTATCGAACACGACGTGAGAACTATCCTCATTCCAAGAGTCAAAAAACTTTTGCCACAACGCGTGAAACTTCTCTTCAAACCTGACATGAAACTTTTTGTCAATCCTACAGGTAAGTTCGTTATCGGCGGCCCTCATGGCGACACTGGTCTTACAGGAAGAAAGATTATCGTTGATACTTACGGCGGTCGCGGTGCTCATGGCGGCGGCGCATTCTCCGGAAAAGACTCTTCAAAAGTAGACCGTTCAGCAGCTTATGCGGCACGTCATATCGCTAAGAACTTAGTGGCTTCCGGTGCTTGCGACGAGGCTTTGGTACAAATAGCTTACGCAATAGGCGTGGCAGAACCTGTAGGTTTCTACGTAAATACAAACGGAACTTCTCATGTTAAAGACGCTGACGGTAAGAAAATGAGCGACGCTGTGATAGCGGAGAAACTTAAAGACATCTTCGACTTACGTCCTTACGCTATAGTAAAACGTTTCGGCTTGAAGAATCCAATCTTCGAAGCAACAGCATCTTACGGTCACTTCGGTCGCGACCCGAGAGTTGAGAAGGTAGAAGTGTTTTACGAAGATAAAGACACTTTCAAGGAAGACGGCAAGATTTACAAAAACGTCGAACTTTTCGCTTGGGAAAAATTAGACACGGTGGAAGAGATTAAGAATAAATTGAAAATTGAAAGTTGACAATTGAAAATTAATGTAGAGACGTGACACATTACACCATTGAAAAATAAATACGATGTAATTGGTGCGTCTACACCGAATTGAAAATTGAAAGTTGACAATTGAAAATTAATGTAGAGACGTGACACATTACACCATTGAAAAATAAATACGATGTAATTGGTGCGTCTACATCGAATTGAAAATTATGGAACCTCAGAAATTTTCTGAGGTTTTTTATTTTATATTTGCATAATTTTCTATGCAATTCTAAAATTATATTTTATATCTGCATAAAATTTATGTTATGATAAATCGAGATATTCATTCTAAAGTCAATCCCTGAATTCGTTTTTTATCATCATAAAAACAAATGAGTCTATAAATTACATCATATAATCTATAGACTCATTATTTTTTTGTATTAAAAATCAGTTTAATAATACCAATAATTAAAAGGATGCCACTCTTCTGTTACGCCTCCGTATGTTATTTTGACAACGTATTCTGTGCTTTTACGAAGGAACTCGGCTCTTGTTGAGGATGTTTCATCTTCCATGTTATGAACTGCTATATTAACAATCCCTTTGCTCCAATATTCAGGCGTTTTTTGAAGATCGGCTTCTGTTTCAAAACTGAGATTGACGATTCCATTATATGTATAATAATAATCTGGTCCAGGATGTCTATTGTCAGAATGATCAGATTTTCCGGCCTCATAATAATAATTATAATTATTATCATTTATACATAAATTACCTTTTCCTGCAAATGTATAAGGATAGACGTACAAGGTACTCGGAGTGCTTTTATACGATATGTTTACATCGAAGAAGTATTCTGGCAAATCATTATTTATAGAGTATATATTCCAACTATTTGTATCTATGCATGTTATGATACAGTTAACGGTGCCGTCATCTTGACGTAGTCCGTGATTGTTATAATAGTCTGTGAAAGATGTTAACTCCCATATTGAACCGACACTGTCTAAAGCTTGTCCGTTGGTATTTATCATATAAGCAATGCCTTCTTCTCCGTATTGGTAAACTTCCCAAATGTTTTCATCTACAGATTGCATGAAAGTTTCGTACACTCCAAGATTATATTGTCCTGTTTTTATGTAATAATTTAACTTAAATGTAATGTCAGCGTATCTTCTGAGAACGGCATCAGTGACACTGCTCCATTCGTCTGCCATGGTCAAGCCTCGTGATGTAAGACGGTCTGGATTGTCGCCTTCATCTGTTGTGCAGGAAGTGAATAACGAAGCTGAGAAAAATATAACTGAGATATAAAATATTAGCTTTTTCATAATTATATGGATTTTAAGATTATTAGATTATTTTCCGAAACGATATTGAACGCCACAGTTGAATACGCCACGTGGTCCGCAACCAAACTCAGCGAAACCACGCAAGTCCTTGCCAACGGAAACGCCTATTCCTGTAAATTGAATCACTGGATGCATATTGAAATTATGTATATCCATCTCTTTGTCATTATATAATCCAAAAGAGGCACCGATTCCAAAAGCTGAATAAAGGTTGAAATTTTCCTTGTAGACATACATGAAACGTATCGTAGGTACGATTGCCATCTTATGTCCTGAATTGGTCGCAACCTTTTGGTGAGAAAAGTCATACACGTTCTGATAAAACGAGGTGTATGTCGCTGAAACACCTAACCATAACCATTTCTTTATTCCATACATATATGATAAAGAAAATGCGCCTGGCGATACCTCATCACCTTTGTATGTATTTGGAGCAAACCAATTATGATTAGGATAATTCGATGTACCCTGGGTATTATAAATTGGACTGATGGCTAACAGCACGTCACCGTAACTGATTGACACTTCCTGACGAGGGTAGTTTTGAGTGGGCTTCTGATCCGCTTGTCCCCAAAGCGTCGTGCTAAATAAAATACTTAGAAATAAGCACGCAAAAATTTTTCTACTCATTTTATTTTATTTTAAAATTAATAACAATAATTTAACGTAATGTTAATTACGATATTGTTTCTCTCTTGAAAAATTATCTGTGCTAAAAAAATACCACCATATTATGATTATATGGTGGTTTTTTGGGTTTGTATCAGGGGCTTCTCTCGTGTCTCATCGTACTTGTATGACTGATGAAATGATAACTCTAAAAAACAAAGTAAGCGAGTGACCTAATAGTCTTCACAACTCAACATACCAAAGCCAATGAACAGCTCCGAGCTTTATTTCAAAATCTAACACTCAACTTTTCCCCTGTTTCAATTGAATTCCTTAGTCGGGAGTCTCACCTGACATTGGCTGTCGCCGACGGGTCCGCTTGAGTTGACTATATCCAGGAATCGAACCTGGGCTTTGTTGCACCATTTATAGTCTCCACTCATTTGACCCTTGCTCCGCCATCGGGTACAATTAAGATATAAATATCTGCAAAGATAACATATTTATTATATACAAGTCAATAGTTTTTTAATTATTTTTTTTCAATGAATCAAATTCCAACCCGCTGGTTGAATTAGTCTTTGACAACCTATTGTATATTCCTAACCAATTATATGCAGCTCCATTTATCCAGCGTGCTCGTTGGTAATTTTTTACTATGCGTATCCCTGTAACCTGAATGGCTTCTTCATGGAAGATGAGTGGTGATTCGGTGTGTTTGTTTTGTTGAAATGTTATTCCTTGACGAAGTATAGAACCCATAGGACGTACAGGAATCTTATCAATCTTGACATCTCCTTTTTCTTCGTGCCAAATATAGCAAGGCATCTTTCCACGACGAAGTATCATTTCTCGTCCTCCTAATAAGAACGCATCATTCGTTTTTTTCAGTCTTTGAGGTATAAATGGAATCCAGTTGAATGGTACCGTTGACTGAAGTACATATTTATATGTCGCCTTCTGACTTTCATTTTTCACTACTGGATTCTGTCCTTTGCTGAACATTATTTCTTGAGATTCTGGTTTAGGATGATTGGTCTCGTAAAGTCCATCAACATATTCAGTCAGTTTAGAAGCATATAGTGTAGCATCTATTGTAGAACCACATCCGTCAGGAACTAATTCTTCAACACCCCATACCATATTTGACATCTCATCACGTAACAACCTGATTTCTTCTATCGGTTTGCCTTCTATTGTCGCAGCTAATTGCGGAGCATAATACAAGCCATCTAAATGTGTCTCCTTTGGATTATTGACAGTTGTGTTAGTGAATATTTGCCATCTCTCTTCAGTATCTCTCACTGTATCTTTTTTACCGGCTCTGTCATTTCCTGTGATAGCTATTTTGTCGCCGAAAGTATCTACAATATTAATCGATTTAAGTTGAATGTATTTACCTAATTCTGTGTCTAATGGAAATAACATCCAGTCGTTAGAGAACATTGTGACATATTTCATCATGGCAATATTACCGCTCGATTGTTTAAGGATACTGTTGCCCATGAAGACTTTGTGGTCTTCCATCTGCCACAATCGACGATTAGGTGCAGCTGCAAAATGTGCCATGGAAGGAAGTGACATCACATTGCGAGTAATGCTCTTTGGCGTAGTCTTGCCATCATTTTTCTTATGCTCAATGATACTATCTAAAATATCTGAGATGTTGATTTTTTTTGTTTCTGTACATTTATAGTCAACTGAATACCACGACACTCTGCCTCCTTTGTATCGGTCGCCTTCAAAGTAGTAATCTCCGGCTTTGTCAGATAGACTATAGCATAAGTCTTCATTGTTCCAATGCTGATTGACAGTGCTTGCAGGAAGATATTTCTGCTCAAACCATTTCACATAATCTGATAATATCTGATTGTTTAAAATGTTTTTTATATTATTAGAGTTAAGTCTGATGTCTTTATACAATTCATATCCGTCAAATATTTTCCCCTGATATGTATGGATATATGCAGTTAAGCGCTCGTTTAATTTCTTTTCGTATTCTCGCGTCGCTTCATGTTCTAATACATAACAGTCCGACTTGTTCCAGTCGATTGGCCATGTCATGATAGCCATTTCTCGAAACTTCTTAATCTCTTCCTTGCTGTATATTTTTGAGTTACGAACCAAATCCAAGAGATAGACTGCTGATTCGATACTGGTCATAAAGTCCGTCTTTGGATTGATTTGTTCTGCCACAGGTTCAATAGGATCATTGTCACATAGGTCTTCCTTTATGGTACAACTGACAGACATCGCTGTTCCGCAGTCGTTTCCACGGAATTCTCCCAATTGCCATTGACGAGATAAAACCCATAGAGGATCATGAACACGGAGACGCAGAGCCTCTGTCATGTCATCATTGTTGGTTCGTCCTTCCATGCGAACGCTAAAGTCAGGCTTAACATTCTTTAAATTATCAGCTCTGAGACTAACATATTTCTTTATATAGTTCGTTGTATTATTCATCGCAAGTAATGTTTATTGTTATTAATCCACATCTTTGTATTCAATAAGCGGGAAAATTCCGCTCGTCCATGCGTCGTTGCTCAGCATCTCAGGATTTACAGCACGGCATTTAATCATGTGAACCGCGCTTTTCATAGTGTTAAGCATCATTTTATTAGACCATTTCCTTCTATAATCTTTAGTGGAAACAGCCAACAATAACGTCTGAGGTGCTTCTGCATCAGGCTGGTCGTAATTGAATGCCACTGCAGCAGTCTGATTTCTGTATGGGATACGTTCAATCCAGTGGTCTATCACTATGCCAGCGATAACTTTCTGATTCTTATTCAATGATTTGACCATGTTACTATGATTCATTACCATATATACAAATGCGTCGGTCACCATGCTTTCGTCGCTAACTTGAGTGCCAAGCCATTCGAACTCTCCGTCGCAATTGGCTTTGAGTGGAAATTGTACAGGGAGTATGTCACCTATATTTAAATCGTTACACTTGGCATACATACGAATCTGATGGAGATGCATCATAGGTTCTTCTACCATTGCCATATCCGAGATGAGATTCTCTATGCCCATGGTGTCAATGTTTGCAAATATGTTTGATTTACATTGTGTGACCAGTGATTCTGTATCTACATGCTCGTCTGGTTTGAAGACCGGGACAAGCAAAAAGTCGGATAATAGCATGTGTTTGATTGCCTTCTCGTATACCTTATAGGTTGGATGAGTGACTTCTTCAACCATGGATTTTGCTTCCTCCAATTTTTTCGACAGAATATCTTTTATATTGCTGAATCTTTGGAAGAATGAGTGTTGCTTCTCTACTGTGGACAGATATTCTTTATTATCGTTTATTATATGTTTGTCTCCAATCATGAGGCTTGGGTCAATGCCGTCTAATGCTGTTAATTGTCCTAAACGGAAAGAACATACCATCATGTTTATTGCTTTCTTCATATCATTATCTGTCATGGATATGGTGCTGTAATTAGGCAATGATGGATTTTGTTTTATACTTTGAATCGACAGCAGTTCTTGCATTACAAGTGTCAGATCGGATATGTAGTCACGTAGCAATCTGTATGAGGATTCCATGGTGTCGTATTTTGCACGACTGGTATATCCTGTTTCTTTAACAACGTCATCATTACGGAGCATACGTGATGATGATAACATCTGACGCATCTCACTTGCAGCCATTTGGACTTCTTGCAGTGATAGGTCTTCACAACTTAAAGCAGTGTCGATTGTTGGATATACATCTTCCTTCATCCAGTAAAGTATTCTAAGTAATTTGTTGAATGATTCTTTATTGGCTGAGAGATAAACAATTTCAGATGGACTTATTCCTAAATCATTTAACGAGGTATAGTCTGTTACAGAAACAACGGAGTCTTTTGAAGAAATGAAAGCCATACCTATCTGTGATGGAGTGCCTATCATTTCTCCTATCCATGCATCAACTTTAGGCTCGATATTGGAAAGTATGTCGTCTCCTGCAGAATGAGTTTCAACATCTAATGCAACAAGCATATTGCCATCAATTTGTGCGCTACGTATTGGAATGTTGGCTACGTCTGGAATAGGGATGTTCTTCATTTCATCCATTGCCTGTGTCAATGCATTGACAGCTTCTAAATTGCCTTGGGTCAATTTATAAACACTTTCAGAAATCATAAGATCTGTCAACGCATCAAATTCATCATCAACACGGTCTATCAACTGCAACAAACACTTTTCTTTCTTTTGTATATTGGAGACATTGTCAAACAAGTCTAAACTTCTTATCCAATTTATCTTGTCATTATCCTGATGATTTCGATAGGAATTAAGTAATGAGATGCCGTTTAATACGGTGATGTCGTTTTCTGTTTCTTTATTCTGTGTTATCAACGGAAATTTCTTTCTTAATGGATATATGCAGAAATCCATTTCACAGTCTTTGTCTGTTTTATAAGCTTCATGCAGCAGGCGTTCTAAATCACTGCCTAAGATACATCCTACAGACAGTCCGTTTTGAACACCCTCGATGATTCGAATGGCGGAGCGGACTCTCTCAGATGATAAATTGATACTCATGCTGTATTCTCGTTCGCCGTTTTTAAGGCTGTTGTTGTATGAACTGCGCAAGACAGCACCTGTGATGGCTTGGTTTATTGAAGGAGCAAGGATGTATTCATTGCTCTTGCTTTTATTATCGTTGCCAGATTCTTTCAGATTAAAAATCCAGCCGAAGCATCCTAAAGAAATATTATGGTTTGATTTGTTGATTCGGTTACGAAGTTTGTTGCTTAGCATTCCTGTCAGCCATGCATCCAAACGATAGTTGAACAAATCGAAAAATTCTATGATGCATTGTCTAAGCTTTTCATCGCTGATTTCTTCTTGAGACAATCCTTTCTTCTTGCGCAATTGTGCGGTAAGATTATTTAACGACAGATTTTCTCCAGACATGATAACGCTCTTATCAACACCGTCGTCATCTGTATCTAACAGTGGAACATAATCATAGTTCAATAAGATTTCCTTTATTGCTTCTTTGCTGATATGATTTTTACCGCTGTTAAGAATATTCCTTATCGATTCTATTTGTTTCTTATCGATTTCATTTCTGAAATAGTCAGACCTGATTAAATCGGAATTGGAAATCATTCTGCGTTTCCAGAATGTTGTAGTTGACGGAGTGTTGTTCAATATGTTTAAATAGTCTTCATCTGTAAGATTATGATACTCATCTCCATCGTATGCGACTCTGTTGTTATTCACGATGTTATTCCACCGTTTTGTCAACAATATCACTAACTTCTTAAGATAATCCATTGTGCTTTCATGCTTATACGTAAGCTTGCTGAAATCGCATGCCGGTAAAATTCCATACGGCTGATTGCTGATACGTATAAATGGGAAAGGACCTCTTGGTAATACATCATTGACAAAGAAATCTCTCAATGTGTGATTCTTGTTTATTATTGAGACCAATGGATTGTCAATCAGTTCCAATAAATATTGGTTTACTTTACGAGCATTGCTGATTTCTTTTTGAGAGACAGTGCTGTTATCATACAGATTTGTGAATATAGGTTCTTTTATACAGAGTAGGTTTTCAAGTATCTTAGCGTCATCTTCTTTTTGTGTCGGTACTGGCTTGACGCAATTGGCAGCTTGATGTTTGAATCTTTCTTTCTGAGCTTCTACAGAACTGTCATATTTATGATTCTCATCGTCTGATGTCAATATGTTGGTAGGCATATCTGAAGAAATAATCTCCATTGATTCATTGCTATATAAGCGACCTTCCATCAGATCCAGCAATATCTTTGAGCTTTCGTCAGATGATGCTTCATGTATGCCATATACAAATATGGAGTCGAAATCGAACTGTCGTTCAGTGTTGTTCCTCCCTTTCTGTACGGCTTTGAGAGGTAAGGTGATAGCCATTCCCATTTTCTCCGCTACGTCATAGTCGGTCATCCAACGCAAGTCGCCGTTAAGATATAACTGACCATTCTTTTGACTTGCCGACTCGTTTACAGCATCTTGCAAATTGTTGAGGTCTAAGCCTACTTGTAATTGTGAAGGTAGTCGATGGCCATAACGCCATAGTGTTTGCTTCTTTCCTGATGACAGATTTAATACGGCATGTAATGCGAATCTTTCTGGCATTAAGTTGGTGACAGGTACGGTAAATATGTCGTTAGAATCTACAATGATGGATTCGTCGAAATATTTATTGTTTTCAAAATCATTAATGAAGTCATCCTCATTCTTGCTATTTTTTCTGTAGTTGACAGCTTTCTTACACAATTCATTAAATGCAGCAGGATATGTTTTTTTAAGGATAAATGCTGCTCTATGTGGAACATAAAGGTCGCAGATCGACAACCATAATGATGAGCGATATGATTCGTTGTCATTGAATGTGTATTTGAGCCAGAAATCTTTACCCGACTGAAACTCCATACTATTCAAAGGTTTTGCCATCTGACTCAATGTTACGACATCTGGGTATATGCGTACGCATAGACATTTCTCTTTGCGGGTATATGATATGTGAGATCTTTTTATTGAATGGTTGTTGTTATTAATATTTTTATATACGATAGGTATGCATAATTTATGGGTAATCTTACGTAAAATACCTGAGGTCCATTGTTTCTCACATGAGTAATTAAAGTAGGTATGTAACAGGAGAGAGTTAATTTTTCTTTCAAGTTTTTCTCTGTCGTAAACTTGATTGTCAAGATAGTATCGCATATAATAGTTCATCAAAGAACTGGCTAATACAGTGTATCTTTGAAGATATACATATTGATTATTATGTGGACCGACACGTCTGATTTTGCTGTTTATCAAAGTTCTCAAACGAGAGAAGTTCGTTTGGGCTAATGCCGGCAGGAATTTGTTATTTACAAAATCATAAAGATTTTTTACATGGTTGGAAACTTGTTTTGGCGCGGATGTGCCAGAAGTAATGCCGCCGTTGGATTTATATTGTGATAGCAGGTCTCCGTTGACGTTTATCTTATATGCAGCCAGCAGATTCTTTTTCGCCATGTAAGTGTTGCCTTTGGAATCTTTCATCTTAACATTGTCAAGTTGTTTTTCCCAAAGCTTCAGGCAATCGTTGAACTTTGAAACTTGTTCTTTTGTTATACTTCCTTCTGGTATAGCCTGAATCTCATCCCTCATCCTCATAAGAAAATCATAGCATTCTCGGAATCGTTTCTTTGCAGTACGCAACCATGCTGTATGAGAGAACTTGCTGGATAAATCGAAACGTTTACTGCCTAAGAATGGAGGATTGTCTATAGTATTAACGAGTTTTCTCGTTATTTTATCCATTTCATTCAGGAAATTTGTCGATTTCTTGTCTGATATCGAGTTTGATGTCTTTATCTTTTCCAATATGTCTTTTAGAGGACTCCATGCTTTCTTAAGTGCGTCGCTGCGCAAGTATGTCTCTGTGTGTCTTAATAGAATGCGTAGTTGTGCTTTGTCGATATGAAGAATTAAGTCGATGTCTTCTAATGCCTCTTTGAGAGAATTGATTTTCTCAAGTATCTTTTCTTCTGACGAAGCATTTAGCAGACGCAAGACCGACCATAAGGCGCAAAAAATATAATATGCCTTGTCGTGTTCATTAATGTCAACAATATTCTTTTCCTTGAACTTGGTTTCCAAACGAACAGGGAAAAGCAGGAAAGATGTATTAACACCTCTTGACGCTATCTTGTTATTGTTATGTTCACGAAGTATATGTTGATAATTTGTCATGATATCGCTTTTTATAGTATGATTACTTATTTCTGTTTTCCAAAGGTATTGCGTAGATATGAGGTGTGGCAAAAGCAAATTCTCCATGGATGGTGTTTTGACCTTTTCCTCTTTCAAATTGCAGTGACATTGCTTCTTGTTCGAATGTTAAATAATAACCTTTAAGCTTGTTTGAGTCAAGATTCTCAAATCCAATAAGAACGATTTCTTCACTTAGCCATGAAGTCATGTCAGGAGCTTTGCTTAATTCTAACTTGTTCCCGTTCTTTACGGATAAATATACACGCGTGTTAGGATAGAATTGCATTAACTCGCCGCGTATTGCAAATACAAGCATGCCGTCCTTTCCTTTCATGTGGTTCTTGCCTAAGACATTGTTCCATTTGTCTAATTGTTTAACATCATAATATTCATCGATTCTGTCTTTTGACGGCAACGATTCCTGATCCCAAAATTTACGGAAATATGAACCGCGTTGGTCTGTAGGGTATTCTCTCCATAACAGTTCTTGTCCCATTTCATTATTCATTCCCATGAGAAATGATTCTTCAAATTTAGCGTTGGTCTTGAAATAGGTAATGGAGTTTTTCTTTAAGCTTCCAGATGAAGGTATGATATAGTCTGTCGATAATTCGCGCAGATAGAAAAACGTCGGGTCCAAGAAATCAGGATATGCCATTACAGGATATTTGCTATTGAGATTCTCGGTAATCTGATTGTCTTCGGTATATCCGTATTTTTCAGTTATCTCTTTTATACGCTCAATGCCTATCTTGTTAGGATCTATGGTGTCGATGTTTGAAGATGACAGACTGTCGTCAGGATTGAGGTCCGTTTTTAATGTATCCTCGATAAGCTTGTTGGCTTCCGAAATTGAATTCAAAATAGGATTTACGTCTTTGTCAAGTATGGGTTCGAAAGGAACATTGTCTATGATGCTTTCCGCACTTATAGTAATAAAATCATTGTAGTTTATATTACTTAATCGGACAATGTTAGGTTCCCATACTATCCTTTCAAGGAATGCAATTTGGTTTTTAATAGTCTCTAAAGCTGACGACATTTTTTTGCAATCCAGAAACTTTGTGTTGCCGTTTTTATTTATGACATTGGAGAAGCGTTTCTCGTGTGGATTGAATTTGAATGTGAAATTATTATGCTTGATGCAGATTTGTGATGAAGATTTATCTCTGTATGCATTTACGTTTCCATTGGAATTGTCGGTTTTGTCAGTGTCGCTAACCACGATAGTGTTGAGCTTACGAAGAGCATCCGCCAATGTTTTTATTATGTTGTATTTTTCTGTTCTAGTCAGTTTAAATATATTTTCTAAACCATTGCTATCTTTCGGAACAAACTCTCCGTTATTATTCACGACAATACCAATTCTGCTTTCGGTGGAGTTTATATAATTGAGCAGCGTGATGCTAAGATCATAGCTTACAGTACATTTCTTTTTAACGTAATCTAAAGGTACGACATAATAATATCTCTTTACGTTTTTCTTCTCCTTTTCATAATACTCTAATCTGATAGGTTTGTATGCCGATATTTTTTTGAATTGTTCCATGTCCGGAACTATTATGCCAACGTCGTCACCGACATACAGTTGGGTCGGTATGGCATCAACTTTACCGTTCAAAGATGTTCTGCTGTCGAACAATGATTTTTTGCTGGATGCGTAGTCTGATAGATATGTAATTGTTTTACTGCCGCAAACATTGCTGTCGTCATTATGAAGAAAATGAAGAAGATATAAGAAAGAAGAGTTCTTGTCAAAAATAGAGTTTGTAGATACAGTGTGTAATGAGCCGTTATTAAAGAAATGAAATTTGCTGTCTTCGCTTTTATTTACTTCAAACCCTATGATCTCAAATAAGTTGTAGTCGGGGAATGTTTCGTAGAATTCCAATTTGTTAGCTAATTGATTGCGTAATTCCTTTTTGTTTAATATATCCTCCCAAAGACTGACAGAATAAATGTTCTTCAATGAATCGACGGTGATGCCGCAATTTACTTTCTGGTTATGGTTTTTTGCCTTAGGCATTTTTTTGGAAACTGTCAATAATCTGTCGGCAGAGACCTGATTGCGATAAATTTTAGCTGCTTGTAGGCTGCGTTGTGTCACGTCTAACAATAAGGCCTTGTCTTTTCTGTCCACATCAGTCGTAACGACGGGTTCATGCTTCTTGGATGCTTTGTTGTCAACCTCTTGCATCTGACAGTACTCACGGATGGCTTGGTTTAATTGATTTATTTTCTCTACCTTTCTCCAAGCTCTGTTTATAAATTCTTCTTGATTCTTTTTAACTATCGCATTTCCTAAGCCTGCAGCTATACGATTCTTAAGCTCTAAGTTAACTTCTTTTACAACATCAGCCTCGTCGTTGTGAAAATCAGATTGTGTTGTTAACAGATGACGAGCTCCATAGATAGGTGGGACAATCCAAGGGTCTTCATCCATATTGATTTCGTTGGTCTCATTTTCTCTCAGGACAGGGTTTAGCTCGAGCAATTCTTTCAGTGCTTTTGTATATTCAGCGTTCTCCTTACGGATGATGCCGTCTTCACAATCAAGTTTAAGAACAGCGGGAACGTCGATGATTTCTTCTTCGTTATAATGAATGTCTTTTAATCCCGATTGGCTGATGTCAACATCTAAAGAGGCTCTCAGTTGTTTGTACTCTTCTTTATCTGTGAAAAACAAACGGCCTGCTAAGGTCTTGAAGTCAGCGTTTACCTTAGATGTTTGGAATTTCCACTTTTTATAGCACGGAAATGTGAGTCCGTCTTTAATTTTGGATTGAGCTGACAAAGTAGGTTCCCATGCGCATTGACCAAGCAGTACGTCATTTGTATTTTGACCCAAGACTGCCATGCGTCCTGATTTGTAGGCTGGTATTAATATGGCGACATAAGACGAGTCTGCTTTTAGTTGACTTGTGCATAAGATACGCGATATTCCGCAGTCGGGATTTTCATCTAACAATATGTTTATGTTGTCGGGTGTAACAGGGAGTTTGGAATCGATTTGAACATGAGCAAGTTTAGGCAATAAATCTTTGCTTGGGAATATTTCTTGATAACGCTCTTCGGATGTGATGTTAAGAACCGCCAATCTGCTGCCATCATTGGTGGCTTTAAATTCCACTTCATCTTCTTTTACAGCTATCAGCGCAAACCAAGGATGGAAGTCCTTATCGTCTGTTTGTACTGGTGTATATCTCCAAGGAAGGTCTTCTTCGAAAAATTCGATGAAAGGCATATATTCTTTGAACAGCTTTACCTCGGTGTTTTCGGGAGGTGAAACCATATTGATGGCACGGGTGCTGATAGACTTGATATCGGCTGGTCCCATCAATTGGATTGTTTGTCCGTCTATTTCTTGAATGTTACTATTATCTGTTGTTGTATCATTAAGTTCCAAGCCCAGTTTTACCTTCATGTCGGCACGCCTCTGATTGCTTGTTCCACTTGAATTGATGTTACAAGATATTCCTTTACGTAAATACGGGTATATATATATGTTTGCCATGATCAATTTTATTTAATGTTGTCCAACAAGTCAATGTAGCGTTCAAAGGCTATTTTGTTCTTTTTCTGATATGCTGTCTTTTCACGGTCGTCAGATTTATTTCTAATTGATGTTGCTTGACCTGTCGAGATATTGTCAGTATCAGAGTTTCTGTATGTTCCTATTGTCACTTCAGTCTCCACATTCAGTATTTGGCAATCGCCTTGCTGACGTTTGCTATCCAATTTGAAACCGCTTTTGTAGTTTACATACGATGGAGATTTCAGTTTTTCTTCATGTGACATCAGATAGTAAAGGGCGGGAGCGAAGTCGTTTTCAACGTGATTGTCATCATTGATTTCGATTTTTGTATCGCCAGCTACAACGTATTTAATGCGTATGCTGTTATAATCTGTTGGTACAGCATTGTTGCACAAATCCATTTTCTTGTCTTCCATCGGCAGTATGCATTGATTGAACGACAGACTACCTACTGGTGAAATCAGCAATGTTTCTTCATTTTCTGCATTACGGATAATGATATCTCTGTCTTTGTGAGATTGCTGTTCTTGAAGCCAGTTGGCAGTGTTTTGGATTTCTTTCTCAAACAGAGGAAGTATCTCAATCTGTTTTGTCGGCAGTTGTGGTTTGATATCGCCCCATGAGATGTCGAAGCCAAGGTTAATAGGTATAAGGATAAACCAGAATTTAGCGTCACCTGCGGCTTTCCATGGTGATGGTCCGGAAAGATCAAGGCTCAAGTCGATGCTGAGTAGTTTCCAACTTCCGCAGACCACTGATACTCCAGCTTCTACAGAGAACATGAACATGAAAGGATCGAATTGGAATAAGGCGTCGAATCCTGCATAGCCTGTAATTCCGAATTTTTCCCAACCTATGCATAGATCCATATTGGCTCCTATCTGGAACGAATTGGAAGTGACGGCAAGGTATGCGTCTAAGCCGATTTTCAATATGCTGTAATCAAGTTTCAAGGCCAAGCGTTTCATGTCGGAGACTAACATGCCTTCTTCTGGTTTGTAGTTAGGATGGAAACCGCCGATAGACAAGAGGAATCCCTTGCATTTGCCGCCCCAGAATAGTCGGAATGCCATATCGCCTTCCATCTTGATTCCAACTATTTCGGAATCAACGATAGATGCGTCGAACCATATTCCTTCCTCGAAATTTATACCTCCTGCAAAATAAACATTGATACGTATGATGTCGGTATCCTCGATGCCAACTTTCAATGCGCCCACAATGATTATTTCTATAGGATTAGGCAGCTGCATCATTAAACCGAAATTGCATCTTACAACAGGTTCGTAGCAGATCTGCCCGATAAGTCCCATAAAGAACTGACCTTCTTTTGCAGGAAATATACTTTCGCACGCTTGCTTCATTTCTGCAAGGTGCTTGTTTATGTCATCCACAAAGAATACGCTGTCAAATGTTCCCTGTCTTACGGCATTAGTGATAGCATTGCGATCTAACATACGTTGCAATCCCAAGGCACCTCCGATGGCTGTCAGCGAGAATCCCATTCCTAAAGGGATGCCAGGTGAGAAACTTGCAGAAATCATGGCAACAAGGCTGAACGAATGACCTTCTACAGTGCCTAAGTCAGCCACTAACAATCCTGATACTCCAAATTTGTTTATCACGTCAAGCTCAAGTGCACCTATCAATTCGCCTGTGTTTTCGGAATATGTGAGCATGCCGGCTCCTTTTACAGCAACGGTGTCTATGGAAATGCCGATGCCTTCAGGGAACTTAAACTTGAATTCGAAGTCCCAGTCGCCGATACTGAAGTCTTTCTTTACGATGTTAAGGCTCATTCCGAGACCTAAGTTTTCAAAAGACAAATTGATGGTGTCCAGATTGACTGAGAACGTTGACCCGATACTCATGTTCAGGGTTCCTAAGTCATTTTTAAGGCTTCCCAAGTCAATTCCGAGATTCTTTAAATGTATAGCTCCCAACTGCAGATCTGAACAGTCAATGTCGAGGTGATAGCTATATCCTCCACCAAGTTTAAATCCTCGCAGATAATCATAGAGAACGCTTAGTGAAAACTGAGCTGATATGTCGTCTTTAAGAACCTTGGCAAAGAAATCGTTTTGGCGTAGCTTTAAAATAAATTCTACATTTTCAAGTTTTGCCATATATCCAACGGAAAAACCATCTACAATCTTTTCATTATCTTGAAGATTGAGAGCGTCTATGACATCTGATGGGTATTCATGGTTGTATAACAGATATAATGTTTGGGGATAATCTCCTATGCTGATATCGAGATATTTTGTTGCTAACAGTTTTGCAGGTCCGGCTTTCTCTTTTGTGTCTTCTCCATTGTTACGTCCGAATTTTGCCATGAAAAGACCATCGAGGCTTTTAGCAGAGCCTAACCCGTGAAATACAGAAGTTATTCCTTTCTCGATATCTTTCTCGGTCATGCAGAATCCAAGACTCTTGTCTGTGACTTCCTTGTCATCTTCTATCATATCACCGACGCCTCCTTCAAGTTCAATCCTGAAGAAATGGTTTTCTCCTAAAGAGAATACAACTCTCAGATTGCCTCGTAAATGTATTATGAAATACAGAGCAGGAACACTCTCGTCTTCTTCATCTATAACGTCAGGTGTTAAGGTTTCATCTTCCAATGCATCGAATTCTGCTTCAGCTTTTTTACCATAAACACCTACAAACATAAAGAGCTGCAATGTTAGATGGTAGTTCATGTTTATGTCGTTGTCAGCAGTGTGATCCTCGCCATCTTTTGGCTTTAGATTGAGCAGTGTCACATTGCAGAAGAGGTTGTCAATGTCATAACTGTATGTTACGTCGTCGAATAAATCTGTAAAGGCATTATCTGGCATATCAGGTAAATCAGGCATGAAATCCATGACCTTGTCTTTCACTTCCTCAGGTATTCCTTTGTACAGACTGACAATAAGCTTGATTATTTGTTTTACACTCATGTCGCTTTGAATAAAGTCGAGTGTTGCACTGATCAAGCTTTGTGTCATGTTTACATAATAATAAGGTATCTCAATGTTACCTTCTCCGTTAGAGCGTTGGAAGGTGAGTCGTAGTTGTTGAAATTCTTCCTTTATAAGTTCGTCTTCACTGATGACTTTCAGTATGGCTGGCATTTGATTTAAATTAGTGATACGACCTTCTGGAAGAATATCTTTTATCTTGTTTCCAAGTTGTTGGCTTTTATCTATGACTTTTTTTACATCTGCGATAAATTGTTTTATGGCGTTACGCAAGTCTTTAAGCCCTGGCAATTTATCAAAGATGGTCTCAATGGTGTCTTCGGCAGTGTCCTTTACTACGGTGATGGCTTCAACAAGTTCGCGCAATACTCTTTTAACAATAGCTTTGATACAATGCAGAATTTGACTTTTTATATGGTTTATTAGAGGCATTATGACTTGTGTCTTGATGCTTCTCCATATATTTGAAGCAAGTTCTTCTATGCCGTCAACGAAAGCTGTAGCCAAGTTTTTGAGTAAATCTTTGGCGCCTTCTTTGATTTTTTGAATCAAATCGGAAGGCAGTTCCTTTATCCTTTGGAACACCTCTTCCATTTTATTCAGCAGCGACTTAACATTTTCTATCACCTCCTTGATATCCTGCATTATCTTTTGAGCTTTGTCGCTCATGTGTCCGCCAACCTTCTCTACTTGATCGATGAAATTGTCGAAACTCTTACGGAAAGTTCCAACCATTGTTTCGAATTTATCGTTCAGTTTGTCTTTTAAGTTTTGATATTCACGTAACAAACGAGCGGTGAGGTTGGAGAAGATGTTTTGTAAACACTCTTTGAAACTTTTATAGAAGTATTCTGGATTCGGCAATACCACATCGTCAATCGCTGTTTGTACAATAGTGATGTAGTCGTTAATGTCTAACTCGTTTTTAAGTTGTTCTTTTACGGCATTTGAATCGTTGAACAGCTTCATGGCACCTTCCTTGGATATAAGTCCGGTGATGTTGCCTAAGTCATTGTGGAATTCGTCTTTAAGTTGAGAGATGAGATTGTCGAGACGTGATTTCCAAACGTCAATGTCGGTGATTGTTTTCACGCTCTTTACCACACCATAAGCCCATAATTGCAATGGCTGTATGGCTTCTTCATGGACAATGCCAAGTATATCTGGAAAACAGTCGCCAAAAAAATCATCGAATGATGGTAATGCATTGGATAATGATATATTTGGTATTTCCTTCTGCAATTTAGAAATGTTTATGTTGAGTCGTTTTATGGAATCAACCAATTCGTTTTTCTCGTTCGATAACTCTACAAAAGGACTCAGGTCTATGTCGATATTAGACTTGCGGAATGCATCAGATACTGCGTCTGTCAGAGGTTCTGCCAATGAATTCTTGATGGACTTTGTCAGATTAAACGACGGCATCTTGCCAATGGTATTACGTACTTCTTCCGCAATGCTGCTTATGATTTCGTTTGCTTCATCACCGACATTATCTATTGCATCTTCAATATGATTGTCAACTTCGTTGAGTCCGTTCTTGATAGCCTTTGTTAGTTCTTCCGCTTTGTTGTCGATATCACGCAAAACGTCTTCTACGTTTTCTTTGATAGCCGAACCTGCATCTACGATGTCTTCTGCAATAGACTTGATTTCACTGCCAAGTTCGTCACCAATCTCCTTAAGCTGATCTTGAACTACGGTTGCGACTTCTTTTACAGCATCTTTGACATCATCCAATACATCTCCAATTTTCTCTTTAAGAGCTGAAGCCATATCCTTAAGCATATCAATAACCTTACGTATCGTGGTGATAATCGGTTGGAACTTCTCCCAGATCTCGTTTGCCGATTCCTTGGCTTTTTCTTTCAGCTCATTCACCAACTTGATGACTCTCTGTTGAAGCTTTTTCAAGAGGTCTTCTAAAAGTCTTTTTAAAGAACTGAAGTCAGGAATGTCGGGATTGATGTTATGTAGTATGTCCATTATCCTGCGCATCAGGTCTTCGGCATCGGCCATGCTGTCAATAGGGTAGAGGCGTTTGAAATGTTTTATTGGCGAAGTGAATAAATTTTCTATTTCTTGCCAGTTAAAGACTTTCAGTTTGATAGGGTAACTGAAATTTTTGATGCTGTCAAGTCTGTCCTGCAGTGTCGTTGATATTTCATCTACTACTCCTGTCACTTCTAATCCAACACTCTCGAATCCTGACGCGATGGTCTCTAATGCATTGTTACCTTTTTGGAAGAACAGGTCCAAGGTTTGTATCTGAATGCCTGTCGTTGAAATGGCTGCAACACCCATGCCGGTGATTTGTTGTGTCATGTTTAGCTGGCTTTGCGCAGATTCAATGACTTCAGCCGTTCCATCTGTTATTGTTTCAACGCCATCGTTTATTTTGTCGCCTACGTCTTGGATAACATCTTGTACGTTTCCTATGATTTCCTTTATCTTGGAAGGAAGTTGAAGTGTTATCTCTTTTTCTTTCAATACTCCTAAAAAATCTAATATGGAGTAGGTGATGGATAAGGATTTCGACAGTTTCTTGTAACTATCGTTATATTCGACTATAAGCTTGTCTGAAGAGTTGTCGATAGCATTAGCTACAGTGGTCTTTAATTCGCCGTCAACCTTGTCATATAGTCTGCGGGCATCGTTCAATGTCTCTTGGAGTACATCCTCAATTTCTTTGATGTCGATATTGTCCAATGCGCTGTTTACTTCATTGGTGATGGCTTCAGTTATATCATCAATATTATCTTTCAGGGCTGTGATGTGATTTTCAATGCTCATCTTAACATAATCAATCTCATCTTTGAAGACCTCCTTCGCATTCTTTAGCAAGGTCATAATGATGTGATCTAATATTTGACGAGCAAATTGTTTGTTCAGGAATTGCTCTTCTATGCTTGTTCCTATAGTATTGCCTGCAGATTCCAGCTCTTTGGATATTTCCTCCCATTCTGCATTGCTGGCTGTTTTTACTAAATCTACTATAGAAATGATACGAGGTACAACTTTATCAAGCATAGCTGCAGTCTCATCTCCATCTAGCATGCGGTCTTTCTCAAAGTCTTCTATTGTTTGAATGAGGTCATTGCTCAAACCTTCAGCTTCAGCTATGAGAGTAGTGACGATATTTTTCAATTCACCTATGTTTTCATAATGGCTAATATCATAACCAACTCGAGCAAATACAGCTTCAACAATATCACACATTCCATCTACATACTCTGTCAAAGGCTTATCGTCAGTTTCCTGATTAAGATTAGCCACAGCTTCACGAACTTGAATAAATTCCTGTTTCAAATCATGAATCAATGCCTCTTTAACCTTGCTCAACAAAAGAATAATTTTATTTACCACGGTAGATTTTTTTCCCATCAGTCATTCAATAATGTTTCTACAAAGATATTGAGAATATGGAAAAAATACAAGACCACTGACGTTATTTAAAGAAAAATAAGTAAAATTACTTATATGATTTGAGATCTTTCAGATGTCCACAAGTGTAATTTACTTCAGTTCCACTCTTGTGATGCCGTGTCCGCCTGTCTCCAAACTCGCGTCTTGCATCTGTCGTACGCACGATTGCTTGCTGAGAAATTGTCGTATCATCTGACGTAAGATTCCGTTGCCTTTGCCGTGTAAGATACTGACATTCTTGATGCATAACAATGAAGCGTCGTCGATGTATTTCGCTACGGCTTCTATGGCTTCCTCGCCGCGCATTCCTCTCACGTCTAAGGTGAGGTTGAAATTGGCTGATTTCTCGTTGAGATCTTCCATGATTGCCTTACGGAGATATGTCGGGTTATTGGCGGATTTCTTCGCTTCTTTATTACTTATCTTAACGACTTTATCTGCTGTAGTCCTGAGTTTTACGCTACCGAACTCGATGGTGATGTCGGTGTCGCTTACCGCAATGACTTCTCCGACGATTTCCATCTCATTGATGCGAACCATATTACCGACTTGTAAGTCCTGTTCATCTTTCTTCTCTTTCTCTTCAATCTTAAGATTTTTAGAGATGACCTTGGCGTATTCTTCAAGCTGCTGTTTCATGCCTTTCAAGTCCTGACGCAGTTCTTTGGTGCGTTCTTTCTCAGCCTGAGCTTCTTTAATCTCACGTATCGTCCTTTCAATCTTGGCGTTTGCTTTGTCAATTAAAGATTGAGCTTCTTTGTTGGCTTCTTTCAGGAGAGTGTTTTTCTTCTTCTCCAAATCGCTGAGAAGGTTCTTATATTTTGTAACAACTTCATTAAGAAGATTGTCGGCTACTTTTAATTCGTATTCTTTCTTACGGACTTCTTTCTTCTCTATTTCAAGTTGTTGCAGCTGTTGCTCGAAATCAAGATGTTCCTTACCTCCAATCTCAGCGGCCTCGTTAAGAATCTCTTCTGGGAAGCCTATTTTCTTCGCGATTTCAAATGCGAACGAACTTCCGGGTTTGCCTGTCATCATCACGTAAAGAGGTTGCAGATAACGAGTGTCGAACAGCATCGCTCCATTGACGATGCCTTGATGGTTGTCGGCGAGAAGTTTAAGATTCGCATAGTGCGTCGTTACGACTCCGAACGATTTTTTCTCGTTCATCTTTAACAAAATAGCTTCCGCTATCGCGCCACCGAGTTGTGGCTCCGTTCCCGTTCCGAACTCATCGATTAAAAATAATGTACGTTTGTTAGCCTGACGTATCAGCTCTTTCATGTTCAAAAGATGTGAGCTGTAGGTACTTAAGTCGTTTTCGAGCGATTGAGAGTCGCCGATGTCTATGAACATATCGTGGAAGACCCCGCACTTAGAGTCTATTTCCATCGGGACGGCGAGCCCGCACTGAAGCATATATTGGACGAGACCTATGGTCTTGAGGCAAACTGATTTACCTCCGGCATTAGGTCCTGATATGACGAGTATTCTGTTGTCTTTATCTAAATTTAAATCTAATGGCGTGATATGTTTGTCTTGCGACTTCAGTTTCTGTTCCAAAAGCGGATGTCGAGCCTGTCGCCACAAGAACATCGGTTCGTCAGTCAGTTCCGGAACGACGCATTTATATTCGTTGCTTAACAATGATTTAGCTCTGATGAAATCTATGAGACCTAACAGGTTCCACGCTTTGATAAGGTCTGGTATTTCGGGACGCAGCAGATTCGTGAATGCGAGTAGAATTTTATTTATCTCACGACGTTCAGCATATTCCAACTCTCTGATTTCGTTGTTGGTATCGAAAATCTCGGCAGGTTCGATATATACAGTCTGACCTGTCGCCGACTCGTCGTGTATGAAACCGCGCAACGCTCTTTTGTCGCCAGCTTTTACCGGTATTACGGGACGACCATCGCGAATGGTGAGTTCGGCGTTACTGTCGGTCCAGCCTGCTGCTTTGGCATCGGTGAGTATCTTACGCATTCTTCTGTCGATGGAACTCTGCTTGCGACGAATCTCGCGACGAATCTCTAACAAATCGGCAGATGCATTATCGGGTATCTCGCCCTTGTCGTCGATAAGACGTGTTATTTCAGTAAAGATATGTCGGTCAATTTCAATGCCTTCAGATAAAGCCTTAAGCGATTTTACCTTCTCGGCAGATTCCGATTTAAAGAAATTTAAGACGTAGGATAAAGCTGAGAGTGTCGGTTTTAAAGCAAATAGACTTTCTATATTGATGACTGTGCCTTCAATTCTCAGATGATGAAATTCTTCGCGTAAGTCGTTATAGTCGCGAACCGGAAAAGGAACGCCGTTTTGTAGTAACGAAAGGAAATCTTCAATCTGAGAGAGACGCGTCTTTATTCTTTCGATGTCGGAACTAAATCGCATCTTTTCAACAAATTCTTTTCCCATCTCACTGATGCACAAATCAGTCAGTCTGTCTTTCACCGACTTAAAACCAATCTTATTTTCAAAATCTTTAGGATAAATCACGTCTTAAATTTTAGAGTTGCAAAGATAATAAATGTCAACGGACAACAGACAACAGACAACGGAGTTTTTTTAATCAATTGGACTTCTTTAAATTGCTTTGCGAGTGATTTGTGCTTTTTGTCTGATAATATTCCCGTTATCTTTTATATTCTCCCGCTTGCCAAAATATTTTTTCCGTTATCTTAAAAAATATTACCGATAACTTTACTTTTTTCTGTCATAATTGAATAAATAGTGTTAATTTTGCAACCGTTAAAAATGTAATTAATACCTATTTATATATGATAAGAATTGAAATTTGTACAAATGGTTATCAGTCAGTTATTAACGCTCAGGAGAACGGAGCTGATTGCGCTGAATTATGTGAGTCGTTGGAAGTTGGTGGCGTGACACCTTCATACGGAACATTGAAAAAAGTCGCTGCCGACATGAGAATTCCGGTTAGAGTCCTTATCCGTCCTCGCTCTGGAAATTACATCTATAACGAGGCTGAATTGGAAATGATGTGCATAGACATCAAACTTATCAAGGAACTCGGTTACGAAGGCGTCGTCATCGGCGCTCTCAATGAAAATGGTGATTTGGACGTACCAAAAATCAAAGCTATGATGAAAGCCGGCGAAGGAATGAAATTTACTTTCCACAGAGCTATCGACGCTTGTAACAATCCTTTAGACGCATTAAAAACTTTAGTTGAATTAGGTTTCGACAAGGTCCTGACATCAGGTTGCAAACCTAAAGCCGTCGACGGAATCGAGATGATTCGTAAGATGCAGGAACAATTTGGTGATAAGATAAAGATAATGGCTGGCGGCGGCGTGAACATCAACAATGTCATGACGATAATAAATGAAACTGGCGTCTCTAATTGTCACGCTTCCCTGACAGTTGAAGTCGACGACTATAACAAAAAACTTTATCCTGAGAAAGTCGATAATACCGGTGCCTCAATGGTTTGGAAAGTATCTTCTCCATCAATTATTAAGGAAATGTTAAATTTGGTTAATAATTCTTAATAACGATATATATTACATTTTTTTGCTATAAATTTACAAATTGAAAATAACTAAAACAAACAATTAGAAACTAACTGATAATAAAAGAAAGGCGGTAATTAAATTATGAAAATTCGTTGTTTTGTAATACTAATGAGTCTCTTTATGTTCGTCTCTTGTGGTGAGAAACGAAATAATCCATTAATTCAAAACCTTGATAAGTCGTGGACTGTTACGACAGATACATTAAATATCAAGATGCAAGTCGATGTCCCTTCTGTCATTCAAGCCGATATGTATGAAAACGGATTGATACCACATCCTTACAAGAGCAATGTCGAGCCTCAACTGCTATGGATTCCGCAACATGAATGGGTCTATTCTCTTGACTTTAGAGCTGAAGATTATATTCTGAGAGAGGATGTCATTGAATTGGTATTCGAAGGTCTTGACACGTACGCCGACGTATGGTTCAACGGAGAGAAAATCATACATTCTGACAATATGTTCAGAACTTATTCATACGATGTAAAGGATCTTATAAAGGAGAATAATAAAATCAAGATAAAGTTCTATCCTTTTGACAAAGAACGAGACAGCTTGATTGAGACATATCGTTTGCGTTTTCCAGAAAAATATGCCGTCATGCGTAAAGCCGCCTACCAGAACGGATGGGACTGGGCACCTCGTTACATGAATATGGGCATTTGGCAGCCTGTCTATCTCAAGGCATGGACACGTTCTACTATATGTTCAGCTTCAGTGATAACTAAGGATATTCACGATGATAAAGCGGATCTTTTCTTTGAAGCCTGCATCAACGCCGATGTTGAACATAATATCTCGTTGCAACTTTTCCAGGAAGACGAGAAGATATTGGATCAAAACATAAATCTCACGAAAGGAACCAATTACTATTCTTTCCCATTCGAGATTTCTAATCCTAAATTGTGGTATCCTAATGAATTAGGAGAACAGAATATGTATTCTTTCAATCTTAAAATGGTTGATAAAGACAAGGAAAAGATTATCGAGGAAAGAAATATCACTATGGGTATTCGTACGATAGAGATGGTTGAAGAGCCTGACAGCATAGGAACGGCGTTCTATTTTAAAGTCAACGGTACACCTTTATATATGAAAGGTGCTAATTATATCCCTGAAGAGATGATAACATCGTGGATGTCGAGAGAGAAGACAAGAAAACTCTTGGAGCAATGTGTCGGCGACGCTCACATGAATATGCTTCGTATCTGGGGCGGCGGCATCTATCCTCCTGATTATTTCTTCGAAATTTGCGACAGCCTCGGTATCTTGGTATGGCAGGATTTCATGTTCGCGGGATCTACTTATCCTTATACTGATGAGTTTATCAATAATGTGAGAGAAGAAGCTAAGAAACAGGTTATCAGACTTAAAAACCATCCGTCGCTCGCATTGTGGTGCGGCAACAATGAGGTCAGTGAAGGTTATTACAACTGGGGATGGCAGAAGTCGATGAACTGGTCTGATGAAGATTATAAGGAAATGAAAGACGGCTACGACAAACTTTTCGAGGAAATGTTGAATGAGGTAGTTACGACATACGATAAGTCGAGACCTTATTGGCCGAGTTCTCCTAAGAACGGATGGGGTAGGGCAGCAAGTCTCACCGAAGGCGACGTCCACTATTGGGGCGTGTGGTGGGGAGAACTCCCATACGAGATATATCGCGAGAAAGTAGGTCGTTTCAACAGCGAGTTCGGCTATCAGTCGTATCCTTCAATGGCGACATTAAAAATGATTGACGACAATCCTGACTTCGGAAACGAGATTATCCAAGCTCACCAAAAACATAACAGAGGCGAAAAACTTATTATGGATCACGTGGTCAGATATTTCGGCGAACCTAAAGACTTCGAGGATTACGTATATTTAAGTCAGCTTTCACAAGCCTACGGCATGGACATCGCTATATCTGCACAGCGCAGTTCACGTCCTCGCAGCATGGGCTCGCTATATTGGCAACTCAACGACGCGTGGACTTCAATATCATGGTCATCTATAGATTACTTAGGAAACAAGAAAGCTCTTCATTATAAACTCGATGAGATCTATTCTCCTATCTTGTTAGGATTGGACGACAAAGGTAAAGATAATTACGAGCTTTGGATTAGCAATGACCTTCAACATGATATCGACGGACGTATCCGTATCATAATAGAAGATATGTATGGAAATCAGATCTTCGCCTTTTCCGAATTCGTTAATGTGAATGCCAACAGTTGCTATCGCTTCCCTAAAGACGTGGCTATTAATGTTATGGGAGAGGATAAGTCGGAATGCTATGCTCGTATCATTTTCATGGAAGACGATACTATACTGAGCGAGAGATTACATTTCTTTACATATCCTAAAGACTTGCAACTTGTCGATACTGAACTTAATCCGAATGTTGTTTTCATGGACGGGAAGTATCATCTCACATTTGATTCAGAAGTGTTTGTTAAAGACGTTTACGTGACGGCATCAGAACCTGGTGACTTCTCGGACAATTTCTTCTGCGTATTGCCAAATGCTACACAGACAATAGTCTTTGAACCGGAGGAGAAAGAAAAGAAGAACGTGAAGTTTAATGTACACTTCTATAACAGATAAATATTGACGATTATATTACAGAATTCTATAAATTTGTCGCATGATAATAGTTGATAATGTAATAGTTTCGGACGAGTTCATAAATGCTCGTTTTTGTTGCCATCTTGCGCGTTGCAAGGGTGAGTGTTGTGTTGCAGGTGATGCCGGTGCGCCTTTGGAACCTGATGAGGTCGGTCTTATTGAAGAATATATTGAGGAGATAAAACCATATATGCGTCCGGAAGGAATAGAAGTCATAGAGAAAAACGATGTCTATGATTACGACGACAGAGGGATGCTCGTGACACCTTTGGTCAATGATGAAGAATGTGCCTTCGTTTATTTCCATGAGAACGGAACCGCGTTATGCGCCATAGAAAAGGCTTACTTAGAAGGAAAGATTGATTTCTGGAAACCTATAAGCTGTCATCTATATCCGATACGCCTCGTGGAGAAAGATGGTTTCATTCACGTCATGTATCACGAGTGGAGCGTATGTGTGCCAGCGAAAAGAAAAGGTGAGAAAGAAGGAATACCTTTGTACAAATTCCTGAAAGGTCCTATGATAAGACGCTTCGGAGAAGATTGGTACGAGAGATTCGTGAAACAGATAGTTAAATGATTTAAGTCCCCTTAAACTTTAAACGAAAAATCTTTTGATAATAAAAAAATAAATGTATTTTTGTAGACAAGTTTGATGAGTTAAAATGACTATGTTAACATCAAACAATTTGTAAGAATATGTATTAATATATTAACGTTAAAAAATAATCAATATGGCAAAAATTAAAGTAGGTATTAACGGATTCGGTCGTATAGGTCGTTTCGTTTTCAGAGCTGCTCAGACTCGTAATGACATAGAAATAGTAGGTATCAACGACTTATGTCCAGTGGACTATTTAGCATATATGTTGAAATATGACACAATGCACGGACAGTTTGATGGTACAATAGCATTTGATGCGGAGAAAAACCTTCTCATCGTCAATGGTCAGAACATCCGTATCACTGCAGAGAAAGACCCTGCAAACTTGAAATGGGACGAAGTAGGCGCAGAATATGTTGTTGAATCAACAGGTTTGTTCCTCTCAAAAGACAAGGCAGAAGCTCACATCAAAGCTGGTGCTAAATATGTCGTTATGTCGGCTCCTTCAAAAGACGATACTCCAATGTTCGTCTGTGGCGTCAACGAAAAGACATACGTAAAAGGAACTCAATTCGTTTCTAACGCTTCATGTACAACAAACTGCTTGGCTCCGATAGCTAAGGTTTTACACGATAACTTCGGTATCGAAAGCGGTTTGATGACAACAGTTCACTCAGTAACAGCAACACAAAAGACAGTCGACGGTCCGTCATTGAAAGACTGGCGTGGCGGTCGTGCTGCATCGGGCAACATCATCCCATCTTCAACAGGTGCCGCTAAAGCTGTTGGTAAGGTCATTCCTGAATTGAACGGAAAACTCACTGGTATCTCAATGCGTGTTCCTACATTAGACGTATCAGTAGTTGACTTAACAGTGAACCTCGCAAAACCAGCATCAAAAGAAGCTATCTGCAAAGCTATGAAAGAAGCTTCAGAAGGTGAACTCAAAGGTGTTCTCGGCTACACAGAAGACGCTGTCGTTTCATCAGACTTCTTGGGTTGCACACTCACATCTATCTTCGACGCTAACGCTGGTGTTTATCTCACAGACAAGTTCGTTAAAGTCGTTTCATGGTATGATAACGAAATAGGTTATTCAAACAAGGTTTTAGATTTGATTGCACACATGGCAAGTGTTAATGCTTAACTTTAAAAATCTGAAAATCTGAAAAACTGAAAAATTGAAAATCTGAAAACCTGGGAATTTGAGAGTTATTCGAATTCTCAGGTTTTTTATTGACGTGGAGACTTCCAAAAGCGTTAGGGATTGGAGCGGCATCCTTTTGTAGCGTAGCGGAAAAAGATATAGCGGAAAGCCCGACGGCGATAGCCGGAACGCCCATATTAATGCATAATTCATAATTCATAATTCATAATTAATAAATCTTAATTTTTTTTTACAAATCCTCTTGCATTTCGAGAAAATGCTTATTAACTTTGCAGTTTTCAAATGCAGAAACCATGAATTATCCCGACACATATTCCCATGAAGAGCAGCTTGAGATGGATAGGCTGTACGATGTATTGTTGGACGCTTGGTCTGGCAAGAAGACAGATGATGATATTGAACAAGTTAGAAAAGCATACGAGTTTGCGGCGTTGGCACATAAAGACGCTCGTCGTAAGTCGGGAGAGCCTTACATATTTCATCCGATTGCAGTCGCGATAATAGTGGCGCAGGAAATAGGAATGGGAGTGACATCAATAACGAGCGCGCTTCTGCACGATGTTGTCGAGGATACTGAATACACAGTTGAGTTCATTTCGCAGGAGTTCGGGCCTAAGGTGGCTCGAGTGGTCAAAGGTCTTACCAAGCTCAGCAATATTGACTTCCAGAACAGCATTGAAAGTATACAGGCGGAAAACTACCGTAAGATTGTCAATACGCTCGCTGAAGACATCCGTGTCATTTTAGTGAAACTTGCCGACCGTCTTCATAACATGAGGACTTTGCAGTCGATGGCGCATCATAAACAACTTAAAATAGCATCGGAAACGATGTCGTTCTATGCGCCGCTCGCTTATCGACTTGGACTGTACGCCATAAAAATGGAACTCGAAAACCTCTGCCTTAAATATATCAATCCGCAGGTGTATGACTCTATCTCGAAACAACTTGATGAGATACGCGACAGAAAAATCATGGAGTTAGAAGAATTCGCCGAGCCTATAAGAAAGGAGCTTATTAATATAGGTATAAAGGCTGAGATAAAAATTCTCGAACGAAGCCAAAGCGGAATATGGGAGAGAATGCAGAAATTCGGAATCTCATTAGACGAGATTTACGATGTCTATGTCTTGAGAATCATTATAGATTGTCCGATAGAGGAGGAGAAAATAAAATGCTGGCAGACATTTGGCGTGCTCACAATGTATTACCGTCCGAATAACGCCAAGTTAAGAGACTGGCTTTCATTTCCGAAGACTAACGGTTACGAGTCGATACATGCCGTATTCATGAGTAAACAAGGTAACTGGATAGAGACGCAGATACGTACTGAGAAAATGAATCTCATCGCCGAACGTGGCGTGATGGCTTATTTAAAATATATTAACGATACCAATTACGCGGAGAACAGTCTCAAACTCTGGATCGATAATGTCAAAGATTTGACTAATTCCGATGTTTCTTCGGCGATAGAGTTCCTTAATAGTTTCAAATTAGATTTGTTTAATGACGAGATTTTCGTCTTTACTCCTAAGGGCGAGATGAAATGTCTGCCTAAAGGATCTTCGGTCCTCGATTTCGCATATATGATTCACAGCGAGATAGGTAATCATTGTGTAGGAGCGAACGTCAACAAGAAACTTACAACGATAGATTATGTTCTCAATATGGGAGACCAGGTTGAGATTATCACTTCTGAATTTCAGCATCCTAAGGAACAGTATTTTGATTTTTTGGTGACATCGCTCGCCAAGTCAAGGTTGAAGGCTGGAATCAAGGATTATAAGAAGATGTATAAGGAAGATGGGAAGGCTAAACTTGAGGAGATATTCAAGAAACTTAATGTTGATTTCAGTCGCCAGAACAGAAATCTCGTCGTTGAGAAAGCGGGACTTGCCAATCGTTTAGACTTATATTATAATGTGGCAATGGGAACGATCACGTATCAGGAAGTAGAGCCTTTGTTTAGAAACGGAAGTCGTAATAACTCAAATCTTTTGTTGAAGATACTTACCTTCGGCCTGGTAGGATCTAATTCAAAACAAGAAGTTGCGAAGTCAGAAGAACATAAACATAACGATTTGGGTTACACTATATCTGAATGTTGTAAGCCAATTCCAGGTGATGACGTGGTTGTGATTTCTTTTCCTAATCAGCCGTTACAGATACACCGTCCCGATTGTCAGAAAGCCATAAGTCTGATGTCGCAGTTCGGTAATAATATCGTCAAGGCGAAGTGGCAGTTCAGCGAAGACATCGCGTTCATGGCGACGCTGAAGATCTCAGGCATCAACAAAAAAGGTTTTGGGGTGGAACTTATCTCGGCACTGAGCAACGATTTCAAGTTAGACCTATATTCTATCAAGATGCAGAGCGAAGGAGGAATGGTCGACGTGGTGGTGTCATTCTATGTTAATAATCTTAAACAATTGGAAACCATTATCGCCGACATAAAGCGAATGAATCTTGTCAAGAAAGTGACGAGAGTTGAACGAAATATTGAGAGTTAACTACTTAATGTTATTTTTTATTTTTATAACTTTTTTCATAGAACGTACTGAGATTTTTACTAATTTTGAATGCTAAATAGATATGCCTTCCGCATGGGTTCATTTTCATGAATTCTATTTAGCCTTATTTAAGTAAATTATTAAAAATCAATAAAAGTACTATGGCAAAAATTGATTTGCTTCTCGGATTACAGTGGGGCGACGAAGGTAAAGGTAAGGTCGTCGATGCCCTCACACCTCATTATGACATCGTAGCTCGTTTTCAAGGAGGACCTAATGCCGGTCATACCATCGAGTTCGACGGAAAGAAATTCATACTTCACACCATTCCTTCCGGTATCTTTAACGAAAAATGTGTCAACGTCATCGGCAACGGCGTAATCATCGACGCCAAGATCTTCAAGGATGAAATCGACAAACTTGCAGAAAGTGGCATTGATATAAAAGACAGGCTCCTTATATCTAACAAGGCTCATCTTATCATTCCTACACATCGCGCCTTAGACGCCGCTAACGAAAAAGCTCTCCAGAAAAATAAGATAGGATCTACTTTAAAAGGCATCGGTCCTACCTATACAGATAAAACGGCACGCCGTGGATTACGTGTCGGTGACATAGCTGCCGACGACTTCAAAGCTCGTTACGAAAGACTTAAAGAGACTCATCTCGCACAAATTAAAAACCTGAACTTCGATATGAGCGAACTTCTTCTCGACAATATGTCTTTCTGTAAATATGAAGAAGAATGGTTCAAAGCTATCGAATCGTTGAAACAATTTAAGTTTATCGAAAGCGAATATTTCATCAATAAGTCATTAGACGAAGGTAAACGCATCCTTGCGGAAGGTGCACAAGGCACACTCTTGGATGTTGACTTCGGAAGCTATCCTTTCGTTACGTCGTCGTCGGCTATAGCTGCTGGCGCATGCTCAGGTTTAGGTGTGGCTCCAAGTAGAATCGGTAAAGTGTTTGGTATCTTCAAGGCTTATTGTACACGCGTGGGCACAGGTCCTTTCCCGACAGAATTGTTCGATGAAGTAGGGGAGAAACTACGTGTTAACGGTCACGAGTTCGGTTCTACCACAGGACGTGCTCGCCGCACAGGTTGGCTCGACCTCCCGGCTCTTAAGTATTCAGTGATGCTCAACGGCGTGACTAACCTCATGATGATGAAATCGGATGTGATGGACGACTTCGAAGAAATTAAAGTCGCTACTGCATACAGTTATAATAATGAGGAAATAGATTACCTTCCTTTCGACGCTTGTACTCAGACGATGACTCCTGTCTTAGAATCGTTCAAAGGTTGGAATCAGAAGATAGAGAATGACATTCCTCGCGAGTTGAATGACTATATCGAGTTTATAGAGAGATATGTCGGCGTACCTATTACTCTTGTATCATACGGTCCTGACCGTAGTGAAGTTATAGAACGTCCTGCTAAATAATAACTTTAACATCAATACTATGAAGACAATAAAAAGACTATTTTTCGCTATTGCAATCATACTCGTCGCAGCTTCATGTTCGCGCGAAGACCACTTTATCTCCGACTCAAAACAACGTGCAGAGATGGAAGCCGACTTTCAGGAAAAGATGACACAGATCTCAGACGTCGGACTGAACGAGGTTTTAAATGACCCGAACATGTCAACCAAAGAGAAAGAAGCCCTGAAGTTCTTGTACGCTTATATGCCTTTGAGCGACATCACCGATCACGGTGTGCCTTTTTATCATAAGAACATCAGAGCTTCATATCATGCTAAAGAAGAAATGCCATGGGGTAAGAACGTCCCTGAAAGAGAATTTAACCATTTTGTGATTCCTGTGAGAATCAATAATGAAAACTTGGATTTTGCGAGATTCGTATTTTATGAAGAACTGAAAGACAGAGTTAAGGACTTGTCGATGTATGATGCGGTTCTCGAAATAAACCACTGGTGTCATGAGAAAGCAAATTATAAAGGATCCGATTCAAGAACGAGTTCGCCTTTAGCTACAGTGAAGACTTCATGGGGTCGTTGCGGAGAAGAATCTACATTCTTGGTAGCTGCTTTGCGCGCTATGTGTATCCCTGCACGTCAGGTCTATACTCCTCGCTGGGCACACTGTGACGACAACCACGCATGGGTGGAGGCTTACGTAGATGGTGAATGGTATTTCCTCGGTGCTTGTGAACCAGAACCAGTGCTCGACCTCGGATGGTTTAACGCTCCGGCATCACGAACACTTCTCCTTCATACCCGCGTGTTCGGACGTTATTACGGACCGGAAGAAGTTATCGACGTAACACCAAACCATACAGAGATTAATGTCGTCGACGACTATGCCGACGCGTCTAAGATGACAGTTAAAGTTGTTGACATGGACGGTAATCCTGTTCCAGACGCACGAGTGGAATTCAAGATTTATAATTACGCTGAGTTCTGCACAGTGGCGGTAAAAGAGACTGATGAAAACGGAACTACATGGCTTACTGCCGGTAAGGGTGATATGTTAGTCTATGCTTCAAGTCATGCTAAGTTCGGTTTCGCAGAAATGCCTTTCGGTAAGACAGACGAAGTTGTCGTGAAGCTCGACAAATGTTATGGTAGCGATATTATGGTGGAATACGACATCACTCCTCCTGCCGAAAACGCTAAGATGCCTGAAGTAACACCAGAGATGCGCGCTGAAAACGATCGTCGCTTCGCATACGAAGATTCTATCAGAAACGCCTACATAGCAACATTCCCGAGAAATATCAAAGATGCTGAGATGATTAGTTTCGTGGAGAAATCGTGGGGTAACCATAAGACCATCATAGAATTTATCAAATATGCTGAGAAGAACGGCAAACGCAATATGGCTATCGGACTCCTCTCAGAGATTAGCGATAAGGACTTACGTGACGTTTCTCTATCGGTGTTGAAAGACAATCTCGACAATTCTGTTAAAGGTAGCGGCGATATCTACAATGCTTACGTCTTGAATCCTCGTGTTTCTAATGAAATGTTGGTGCCTTATAAAAGAGAACTCTCTGCTTATTTCGATAGAGGACTTAAAGAGAACTTCAAGAATAATCCTCAAGCTCTCGTTGATTGGGTAAAAGATAGTATCAAGATTAATGATGAACTTAACGCTCGTAGCATAGTGATGGCACCGACGAGTGTCTTGAGACATAGAATAACAGACTCTCGTTCGAGAAATATCTTCTTCGTCTCTATGGCTCGTTCAATAGGTATTCCTTCTCGTATCGACCCTGTAACAGCTAAGGTTCAATATCTTAAGGATAACGATTGGATCGACGTTAAGTTTGAGGAAGAAATGGTGGCGGCAGTTCCAACTCAACAAGGAACCTTGATGGCGCAATATGCAGCGACACCTGAGTTGAGCGACCTCCGTTATTATACACATTTCTCTATAAAGAAATTTGACGATGTCAACTTCGACTTGTTGGCTTACGACGCTAAAGATCCAGGTATGGACGTGGGTGAACAATATTCTACATTGTTTGAAAACGGTCTCGCTCTCGACCCTGGCTATTATGTACTTACTACAGGAACACGTCTCTCTGATGGCAGCGTCCTCGCTCGTATGCAGTTCTTTACAATCGAGCCAGGCAAGACAACGAACATCGATTTAGTGATGCGTGAACCAGAGAAGGGTCTCAGAATAATAGGTAACTTCAATTCTGAAAACAGATATATGCCTTTAGGAGCTGATGAAGACAAGAGCCTGTTGCAAACTACTGGACGTGGATTCTATGTCTTAGGACTTTTGGATGGCGGAAGCGAACCTACAACACACGCAATGCAGGACATCGCCTTGGTAAAAGACCAATTGGACAAGTGGGGAAGAGGTTTCGTGTTCTTGTTCCAGAATGAAGAGCACAGGAAAAACTTCGAGAAGAAAAACTTCAAAGGTCTTCCAGAAAATACTACTTTCGGTATTGAAAACGGAACAATGCTGAAGGAGATAGTTGCCAATATGCGACTTCAGAACAACAACCTTCCTATCTTTATCGTTGCCAACACACAAAACGAGATAGTGTTTATCTCACAAGGCTACACCATCGGTTTGGGAGAACAGCTGATGAAAGTCGTTAATGAACTTTAAGGGGACATCTATAAATTCCACGTATCAAATATTTTTGTTTAATACAAGATAAACTTTTTCGAGATTTATGTTTCTCTTTGGAATCTTTTCGTCTTTTTTTCAATCACATAGCTCGCTATGCTCTTTCAAGAAATACAAAAATCTTCTCAAAGATAAATTCATAAATCTTTCGAAAAGTAATTTATAGAAGTCCCCTTAAGATCTAAGGGTAACTTCTATAGATTACCTCAATAAAAAACGCTTCGATTAGAGGCGTTTTTTTTTATTTGATAATATAGGATGATTTTATGCGGAAATTATGAACTCCTCTATAAAGTTCATTGACATGGCAATTTATAGAAATCCCCTAAAAAATAAAACTCTGGATCTTTAGAAACAAATTCTAAAATTCCAGAGTTCTAAATTTCTAAAATTTTTTCGGATATCTTCTGTACCAATCAGTGAAATCTGTGGTTTGTTTTTCTTTCCCACAAATTCCACTGGTGTTCACTGATTTCTCAGTTTCTAAGACTCTAAAAAAACCGATGACCGATGACGAATCCTAATATTTTAGAACTTTAGAACCAAAATTCTAAAATTCTAAGGTTCTAAAATTCCAAAGTTCTATTTAATCCATTTTCCTTCCTCAACTGTTAATTGTTCATTGTTAACTGTTAATTTCCAGATGTATGTTCCCGAGCTCCATTTAGAGGCGTCGACGCTCGTAATGTCATCTGTAATTTCCTGCTCATAAATTTTTCTTCCTTGCATATCATAAACACATAATGTTGCATTACGTAAGGCGGTTCTTATATTCAGAACATCTCCGCCAGGATTAGGATAGGCGACGGCGAGTTTTAAGCCATGAGCGTGAGGTTCTTCGATACCGACGAACGCCTCAGGAGGAAATTTCTTTATGAAATTATTATATGCTTTATAGGTTTTACCGAAATCTTTGAAATGTCCGGCTATTATACAACCCCCGTCATTGGTGGCTTTAAGAGTTGATGTCAATAAAGCTGTTGTCACTCCCAAATCATAATAAACTTCTCCTATGGTATTCAAATTTTTATCTATCATTCTTATTACAAAATACTGATTAGAGTTATGCAATTGTGGTGAGTGATATGCATAAGGTGTTGCCCCAATAAAAATTTTGTTCTCATCTTTCCAATCCAATGAACACATAGATGGTACTGATGTACTGTACCCCGAAGCTGATTCTACCTTTGCAAACATCACACTATCTAACATCTTTGCTTCGTCATCCATAAGGACGCATGCAGCCACCGTATAATGTCCGTATGGTATATAATGATAATCAGCTCCCGACATCATTATTGTGGTATTTGAGCTTGTACGTTTGAAAGTAATCCCAGAAGTTACCACTCCGACACGATCTCTATAATAAATCGCAGGGTTAGAAAGGCCTTCAGTACGTGCCAAAAGATGGTCATCTATAAAATTAAAGTCAGAATCAAAACGATATAGGTATAATCCTCTTCTGAATCCATCACTCCAATTTCCACTTGCATAATATAGATATTCCTTATCTTCCTCATCATATAACAGATGATTCCTATGTCTTAAAAAATTACATTCGTCATGCTCAAGACTTCCGTATTTCAGTATATTCAAATTATAATCAGTCTTAAGAAAAAACGTACTGTCATATCCGTAGAAATGTGTGCCAGAACCATTATCTCCTACATGTTTTTCATAACAAATAACAAAGCCATCACCTTCATCAAGTATGGTCCCTATATTTATCCTTGGAGGATATCCCGCAAGAAGATGATTTGTGGTATCTATAGAGACTTGTATTTCTTTATGATAGACGTATTCAAAACTATCATCTAATTTCTCCATAATTATTTTTGAATCAACACAGCCTTGATAATTGACATGGTTTACATCTAATATCGGATTATAAGTTTTAAAGATATAAAAACCACCATTTTTATCCTTTAAGATATGATTTCCATCGTAGTTGTAAGAATCATATCCCGGTAAATAATTGTACCTCAGAACTTCTGATAGCAATTCACCCGATTCAGAAAAGCGACCGAGATAATCATGCGACGACTTCTTACCAAACACCACGAAATCGCCATTATCCATTTCAAGAATATCATAATAATCAATAATATCAGAATATTCGCAACCTGCTACATATTCAAATTCGTTTTGAGAAAACATCATGTTGCATGATACAAACATGAGAAGACTTAGCAATAATTTTTTCATAGTGCTAACATTTTTACTATTCATGACTTTATTTAATTACCGATATTTTTTCTGTGTAAACATTACCGTTACAATCTTGTATATTGAAAAGATATATTCCCGTTTTATAATTCGAAACATTAAGTTCCGCACTATCAGAGTCTATCACAATTTCATCAATTAACATCCCGATACTGTTATAAATCTTAACCTTCGACATATATCCTTTGGCAGACGACAATCTGACAATGTCTTTCGCAGGATTAGGATAGATTTTGTAAATATCTTCTTTCGTGTCAGTAGTGTTTTCTCCAATTTCTAAAGTAAATATATGTGAAGCTTCAGCACCAAATTCGCCATCGCCATCGATGGCGACATTGCCGTAACCGTCTATTATTCTGTAGTATCCATCTCCGTAGCTGCAACATATTCCATTTTTCATCATATCTGAAATAGTGAATCTAAGGCATTGGTTTTTAGGAAGACTTAGTGGAATCTCGTATAATTTTGTCGCCGTTGTGGGACCGAAGATGTTTTCGTAAGGTCCGCCTGAAGCTACTACGGTATTATCGTCTGTAACGATTTCCCATGTCACTTCATTGCCGAATTTATCTTGCATTAATTCGAGAACTACGTCGTCATTTTCATTCTCTACAAAAACTGTATTCTTCTTTTCACAAGTCGTTGTTATTGTCTTCAAAAAATCTAAAGGTTTTCCGTTAGCCTCCACTATTCTAAAGTCGATGTCGTGAGTCCCGATTGGAACATCCATATCGAATGTTATTTTTCCAATCTGATAAGATTCTATGCTGCCGTTCCATTCATATTCAAAGGTGTCGCCATTATCTATCTCCATCAGCATCTTTATTGATGTTAATTCATCTAAGCCTCTGTTCATCATGTCTATAGTAAATGACTTGCTGTTTGAGCACATCGAGTTATCTTTATATGAGATGTCATCGATGCAGGGAAATACCTCTTCTTGAGTTCCTATCAAAAATGGCAGACGAGCAACATTCAAAATAGGGCGCGATTCTGCTCCAATCATCTCATTCGTCACGAAAGCGATAAATTTCAAATGATTAATATTGACATCTACGCCGCTTGGATCTCCTATGATTTCTGGAATTATATATGTATATGTCTTCGTGATCAGAGTGCCTTCGTTTGTGGGACTTATCGTATCTCCCCATGTAGATGTTATGATATCACGAAAAACATGCATGTGGCAGTAGTTGCCATCTACATATTGTTCCGGATTGTTCATTCCATTATTTTGATAACCCCATATACTGTCTTGCAACATCTCTACTGTCAGATAATTGACATCATTATCGCTATCATGAACATAATATATCTCGACTGTAATTGTAGCTGTACGACTCAGCTCATCAACGACAACTAAACCACCAATATTGCAAGGAGCTTCCTGCTTGATAAACAAATTGACATCATGCTCCGACATACCAAGGTCAGCATAATCCTTACTTCTATTAATCTGTGAACTTGGATAGGCTGTTGCACCCAAAGCATGAGTTATTAGATTACCTTCTTGAGTAACTAAATTGGGGTATGTCGGGGTATCGAAACCATATATATTGGATACAAACACACGTTTAGGATACTTTTTTATTATATTGTTGGCTAGCAAATGAGCCTGAGAACAACCTGGACAATTTCTGCCTGTAAATTCCTCTATAAGCACATTCTTCAACAAAGGTTCAGTTGTCACATATTGCTGCGCGAACACACTATTAACGTGATATAGTAAAGTTGCTGTAAACAATACAATTGACATTAGTATTTTTACAATTCTCATAGATGATTCATTTATAAGTTGTTGTTTATGATACGCTTAAGCTTAACAACGCAAAGTTCGTAATTTTATTTCAGAAATACAAGTGTTTTTAATATTTTTTAAAAAATCAGAGGTATAACTTAATTGATTATTAGTTAATTTAAATTTCAATACAATCTATATTGATTGACTGTTGAACTATGAACTTTTGCCATTAGCTTCAACGACTGTCTCATCTCCACCGTAGCCGGGTTCATTCTATGGATATTCATATTATATATAGGTAACCGTCACCTCTCACGTATCATGTGGCAGGTATCTTGGTAGTGATGGAGATAAATAGCAAAAACAGAATCGGGAAACTATTCCTGAAAGATAAGAAATAAGGTCGCTAAGTTTAACGTTCAAGGTATAGAAATCACAACTTTATCGAGAACTTCTTCAGTCTTTCGTCGAGCATATTCTCGGGAATGGTGTCGGAGATGTTTTTCGCTATGACGTTAAGAAGTCGTTCCTTGACATAGTCGTTGCGTACTACCAATGATATTTCTCTGTTAGGTTCGGGATTGACGATAGGGCGGACGTTTAGCTTCTGTTGCTCGGTAAGCAGATTGACATGAAGCTCCGGAATGATGGTGTATCCTCCGTTGGTATCTACAATCTTAATCAATGTGTCGATGCTGCCGGCTTCGTAAATCGTTGAGAATCCAGATTCCGACTCGCATAGACGCATCACCTGATTCCGCAGACAGTGTCCTTCCTTCAAAATCCAGAGATGATCGGTAGGAAGGTGATGCATCTCATACTCCTTAATAATATTATATAACG
>SUWS01000043.1 GCA_015061365.1 Lentimicrobiaceae bacterium
AACAGCCCTGCTAACGATTTGGTAACTGAACATCTGTCGCAATCCGTGATTTCTTGCGTTATGTAAACAGTGCAAGAAAATCGCTTTTAGCTGTTTCCCAACCATTTACGTTTGCCTTCTTCTATTCTGTAATCGTTTTCTAAGCTAATTGTTTTCCACAAGGCCCGTCACACATTCGCCACTCTGCAACTTACAAACGGCACCGACATCTACACCGTAAGTAAGATGCTTGGTCATACCGACATCAAGACGACTCAAATCTACGCCCATATCGTCGACCAGAAGAAAGAAGCAGCTGCTAATGCTATTGTTATTGAAAATTTAAAAAACATCAATCTTAATATGGAGGAATAGAACCATGCTGAATGAAACTATATGTTCCATTATACGATTTGAGCTGAACCCTCTGAAAGACAGCCGTAAAGGTAACGACTATTACGAACCCCTGTTTCGCAATCTGAAAAATATTGAAGAACAATTCATTCCCAACTACAACATCAGCTTCGATGTTCCCGTTTTCTCGGCAAAAGTAAGATACTACAGGCAACTCATCGACAATACCATAACCGACAGACTGAACAGGCTCTTCTCCGAAGAGTTCTCTACGGAACGTGCCTTGTTCTACCGTAAAAAGAAAATCCTCGAACCCGTACAATCTTATCTTAGAGACATAAGGAAGATAATCACAGACAACAATCTTGATTTAGACATCATATTTACAATCAAAGACTTTTCACCTTCAATGCATTTCAACGAAAACACATACATCTTTCATTACCTCATCTTGGCTCTTATAAGATATTACATGGAGTTTCAGCAGCACTTCATCCAACATATCGAACCCAACAAGCAGCTCTCCATCGACGACTTCTTTGTTCAGATACTCCAATTGAGAAAAAGCGACCATGTAGGAATCACACGTGTTGCCATATTGGAAATGACACCTGAAAAAGATACTAAGAGAAACAAAACCGTTAAAAACAGCGATACGGTATTGTCTTTCATCTACACCAAGCAAAGGGAGAACCCCGAAGCCATAACCGACCTCATGAACAACCTGAAGAAAAACGGCTTCATTGCTCCCGACACCGCCGTATCCGATTTTCGACATCTTTTTACAGGTAAAGTTGTCGATAATCCTATCCGGTGGACTACATATTTCGGAGGCTTGTTAGACCTCTTCCGTCAGCTCAACGAAAACAAACTCATCCAATACGAAGGCAACAACATCTATAAGATTGTATGCGCCTGTTTCGTCGATGAGAACGGAAACTTCTTTAACGAGACAAAATTCAGAAACGCCAAGATCTCTAAGATAATATCTCCGAAAATTACAAAAGCTGTCAATCTTATGAAATAAACCTAATGCATCTAAAAAATCTGCGTCAAAAAAGCCACTTATTATAAGATTGTCTAATTTTTTGACACCCACTGTCTAATTTTTTGACAATTAGATATATTATTATAAACTATATTATTCATATTCAATACAATAGTCTTTTGGCATGATTTTTTTTATAAACAGAAGTGATAAAGTAATGAGAAAATATGATGTAATACCTATAACAATAAACAATATCCAAAGCCAAGCAGAAGGAGGCTTGCAAAAGTGGAAACATAAATGTACGAGAGCCACTAAAAACATAGAGTAGTACGAACTAATTATTAATCCTCAAAATTTTATTAAAATGAAAAACTTAGCTTACTTATTATTAGTCGTACTGTCAGTCAGTACATTAGTTTCATGCGACAAATCTGATGAAGTTACCGACAACAACAGAAATGAAGTTGTTTCCTACTCTAAAGATGCCCCAATGCCACAATATTATCAAAGTGGTAGTGAATGGGGACTCAACAACCGATGGGATGCACAAAAAGGATATTGTATTTCGACACCGTATGATTGTTTCGATCCAATTATCATCATTGCAGATGCAATTGCACACCGTACATACTCAGATTTTAAGGAAGATGCCATAAATGGCAGTCAAAATGACATTAAATGGTGGTTTACAAGTGGCAACTATAGAAAGTTGATACCTGATTTGGATCAAAGTACATTAAATGAAATAATGGCTCAAAGGAACAACATCCACTTTGTATCAAATGAAAACACTGGTATTGATTATGTAATCATATCACCAGACCAAGTTTTTGGAACAAGTTCTTCAGTTGTAAGAGTATTTCAGTTTAAAAGTATGAATTAATAACATAAGGCAGTGCCAATGGGCACTGCCTTAAAACGAATCATAATAATGAAACGCTTTATTTACTTATCATTTTTTTACCTATTAATGTCTTGTGAAAGCAAAGTTCCAATCGTCAGTAGCGATGATTTCAAACAAGACGTACATCGTTTCCCGTTTAGTACATATAATATGTTATGTGTGGAACTGTATGAAGATAATCTGTATCATACCAATCGCCTTGACAATAGGCATTTGCTTTTATATGATTTTAAAAGAAATATTATTGACACCATAATAAGCGACAATAAAGTTATTGACATTATAGTTGTTAATGATAGTAGTATTTTTTATACAGATTATCAAATTGGTAACTATCTCTTGAAAAATGCAAATGATAATTCTTATGACTATTTTAAAGATGTTCATAATACAGTTTCTCATCCTTATTGGAGAGATGATTATCATTGTATATCGGTATTTCCAACACAGCCTTTAACAATGACCGATCCTAAATCAGGCATTGTCTCATGTGTCAGAAAACACATTTTTGCTGAAGATTATTCAGTGATATTGGAGAATGACATACCAGTGTATCTCCGTTTTGAGATTGCTGCTGATTCTAGTATAATACCCGTGTCGTTCTTTGGAGAATATCCCAAAAATCATCCGAAAGAAAATTATTATGATGGTGGTATTCTATATTATTTTTACAATCATAAATCAAAAGAAATAATTACTCATACCGCTGTTGACGATTATGTGGTATTGTGCGATTCTATGGGAAACAAAATCCAGGATGTTTATTTTGGAAGTCAGCTTTATAAATATTCCCCATTTTCTATAGACAAGAAAAACAAGATGGCTGAAAGCATCAATCATTACTATAGCGCGACCTTGTATTCTTACATAGGATTCGATGAATATAGAAACATATACTACAGATGGATGAGTCTACCTCGCGAAAAAGATGAAGATTCCATGACAAAAGAAGATGTCGTTGATTATATTCTTGTCGTGGCGGATGAAAAATTCAATATAAAATACGAAGTTTTTTTTGACGGGGATAAATATCACCCTATTCCCGCTGATGATTTAATTAATGAGAAAGGACTTTTAATTTATGAAAAGGAGAACAAGGAATGGAAAGGTTCTAACACTGCTGCTTGGTTTGTTTTTAAGTAGCTTAATGTTTTCGTGTGAGACGATAAACAAAAGTAAAACAGAAGATATGTTTTCAAGAGAAACCAAAATTTTCTATTGGTATGCAGACAGTTTAAACATAAATATCCCAAATGAGAAACATACTTTTTTTCTTGTTCCGGACAATTCGTGCAGTGGCTGCGTGGTGAAAACAATAGACGTATTGTTTCCTGAAACAGACAGTTCCACATTGATAACGACACCTCATATAGCACAGAATTATATAGGTCAAATAGATGATAATGTAATAATAGATTCAGTCAGCCTGATAAATAAATTGAATTGGGAACATAGAAATATTATCGAGATTCAAACAAAAGAAAATAAAGTCGTATTCGCCAAAAGCTATTCCTCAGATGAATTGGTGGGATTATAAGATTGAACGAAAGCAGGCACCCGCTCTGGATGCCTGCTTTTATCATCAAGGTTTTACGACTCGATAGACCTCGCATCTATTGATTTTAATGTAAAACGCTGGAATCTACAGAGGTCCTCTATAATAGGTTTGCTAACAATTGTTGAGATTTAGGGATTGATGAACAAAGATAAGATTTAGAAATAAACCTAATGCATCTAAAAAATCTGCACCAAAAAAAGCCACTTATTATAAGATCTTATATGTATTTTGTATTTGTTGTACACAATGCTCACATCAGTTATTCCGAGCGCAAGCAACTTGGATGAATCAAACATAAATCACGCAAAAGTTTTTATTATGATTGTCAAGATTTATTTAAACGGAGAATTTATAGAAGTCCCTTAAGATATACATCTTATATTTTTCCATTGGCAATCCTAAAGTATGTAACAAAAAACAATAAAATTGTCTAATTTTTTGACACTCACTGTCTAATTTTTTGACACTTAGGCATATTGTTATATATTAAATTATTCATATTCAATACAATAGTATTTTGGCATGATTTATGCTTCAACAGAAGTGATGAGAAAATATGATGTAATACCTATAACAATAACCAACATCCAAAGCCAAGCGGAAGGAGGCTTGCAACAGTGGAAGTTAGAAATGTACGAGAGCCACTAAAAACATAGAGTAGTACAAACTAATTATTAATCCTCATAATATTACTAAGATATATGAAAAACTCGGTTTATTTATCATTGCTCGTGCAATCTGTTTGTATATTAGTTTCATGTGGCAAATTTGATAAACCGACAGATGATACTATAAATGAAGTTGTATCTTTTTTACTGCATTTCAATGCTGTAATACTATCAAAGTAATAATGAATGGGGAATATTGTGGTTTATGTGTAAATTAACAAAAAAGTCAAACGATTTAATTTATTAGGTATGAAAAAGTATTCTAAGGAAGCAAAAGAATTGCTAAGTTCAGCAGAACTTTTTGAGATTAAAGCTGGTTCATCTGAAAGAGCCGCACCAGATCAGCCGACATGTAAATTTGTATGTACGTCATGTACAGCTTGTACTACTTGTACTGTGTGTACGACAGAAGTAGGCGGTGGAAGTGGGAATATTGGAGGTAATCCTATCTCATAGCAAGAAAGGTTAGCCTGGATGTCCAGGCTAACCTTGTTTGTCAAACAATAAAAAATAGTATTATGGAACATATTACTTTGAATCCTTTATATGTGCTCAAGCCTGATGAAGGTAGAGCTTTGATAATGGCAACTCTAGTAGGACGTAACTCTCTTGAAGAATTTAATGATTCTTTTTCCAATATTATACATCCTATTTATGCCATGATTTTGAGTTATATTGATGGAAGGGAATTCCAAGACTGCATAAACGAAGCTGCAGATGAACTTGGAGTTTCGTATGAATTGGTAGAAGGTTTCGTTAAAGGTTTGCTTAACAAAAGTGAACAAATTTATATAAAAAATGGAGAGCTAACATCTGCATTCCCTCCTAACACAATCATATCAATACCTGAAAAAAATATTCAAAAAAGATATGATTCGAAACTATTTGCGTATGACAAAATAGATTTACGCATGAAAAGACATTTAACGCCATCCACTATCACATTGATGTTAAATAACGTATGCGTAACCGATTGTGTCTATTGTTATCAAGACAAAACGCGAAAAGTCAATTGTGGCATTCCGTTGGAAAGAATCTTGGAAATCATACATGAAGCCCATGAATTACATGTTAACACTTTTGATGTTGTTGGTGGAGAATTCTTTTTATACCCACACTGGAAAGAGGTATTAAAAGAATTGAGAAAATATGGATATCATCCGTATCTATCAACGAAAAAACCATTGCAAGAATGTGATGTTAAATATCTGGCAGATTTAAAAATTCACGATATTCAGATATCACTGGATTCTCTTATCGAAGAACATCTTATAAACTCATTGGGTGTAAAACCTGGATATTTGGACGACATGCTCAATACGTTATCATTATGTGACAAATATCAGATACCTGTCATGGTACACTCTGTGCTGACAAAATATAACAGCAGTATCAAAGATATGGAATCCGTTTATAATAAATTGAGAGAATTCAAATGCATTGTTGATTGGCATGTTGTAAAAGGGGAATCAACCCTATATCCTAGAATTGATTATAGTGAAATAGAAATAGAACCGAAAGCGCTTAACGATATAGTCGATTATCTGTCAGAATTAAAAAAAATTTCATATATACCAATTCGTATTCCAGAGAAAGTTTTTGTTGGTGATGAAATGGATGGTGTAAACAATGCTAATAATGCGAATCGTTTTTTTCAAAGAGCGTTCTGTAGCGGTTTGTTTTCCTCATTGTATATTTTACCTGATGGAAAAGTTACTATATGCGAACAACTCTATTGGAATAAAAATTTTATCGTAGGTAATGTGCTATCTGAGAGTATAATCGAAATATGGAATTCAGAGAAAGCCAAAGCATTATATTTTATTAGGCAAGATGATATTCCAGAAGACTCTCAGTGCCATAATTGTGATAACTTTGAAGCATGTCGTTCTATACGACAAGTATGTTATAGAGAAATAATAAAGAAATATGGACAAGATAAATGGTATTATCCAGATGTAAATTGTCCTTTCGTTGAACAATAATTCAAATAATTAAGCCATGAAACGTTATATTGCTTTTATTTTAACCGCATTATTATTAAACATAGTAAATGCTCAAGAAAACACAGACAGTATTCCACAAGGTTATGTTATGGATCCTACGTTGGGATATATTATTGATACTACGCTTTTACAGGAAGTTGTCATTACTGCAAGTAGACCTGTAACACGACTAAAAAGTAATGGCATAGAAACCAGGATTGCTGGAACGATGCTTGATAAACTCGGAAGCGCAGATGATGTACTTGGTTTTATGCCTGGTGTTATTAGTGATAACGGAAGTATAGAAGTTATAGGCAGAGGTATTCCTGCAATATATATTAATGGACGACTTGTCAGAAATAATACCGAATTAGAACAATTAAGTTCTGAAGTGATTGAAAATATTACTGTTATAAATAATCCTGGAGCTCGGTACGGAAGTAATGTGAACTCCGTGATTCTTATTACAACAAAAAAGGAATTTGGAGAAGGTTTTGCTTTCAACACGAAGACTAATGTCGGATATATGGATTATCTATATGGCAAGGAAGTTGTCGGAATGAATTATCGTAACGGTAAGTTTGATGTATATAGCACCTTGCAATACAGTAATTTCCGTTCAAAAATTTCAAGCATGAATGAGACAAATATTTGGAATGATAATTCACAAACTTTATTGGAAATTGCTTCCAACAAAACTTTGTCTCAGATATTTGATGGAAGAATAGGTTTCAACTATACAGCCGATTCCATTCATGCTTTTGGTGCTTTTTATAAAGCGAGATTCACTCCGCAAACAACGGATATTGATGGTTCATATGAATGGTTTATAAACGACAATAATGAATTAAGCAAGTTCTATTCACAGAGAAACAAATATGATTATTATGAACATCTTATTAATGCATATTATTCAGGTAACTACAACAAGTTAAAAATAGATTTTAATATAGACTATATGTTTAGGGATAATGAAGAAAGTCAATCTATCAATGAGAAGGATAATTTGGGAACTAATTCCATTACTATTAAAGATAAAAGTTTGGGTAATCTTTTGGCAACAGAATTAAATGCATCATATCCTCTTGGAAAATCGACAATTAGTTTCGGTTCTGAATATACAAATAGTTCTCGACAACAAAATTTGAGTAATGTAGAATCGGTAGTGGAAAATAGTGATACCCACATTGAAGAGGACAACGCAGCTGTTTATGCAGAAATCACCCGTGCTTTCAGACAATTATCATTAACATTGGGTCTTCGCTATGAATATACTCACAACAAGTATTATGAGTTCGGAGAAATATTAGACGATAAGTCACGAGAATATAATGAGCTTCTACCAACACTTTCACTTACGTTTCCAATCAAGAAAACCATGTGGCAATTAGGTTATTCTCGCAACCTTATTCGTCCGTTGTATTCTCAACTTAGCAGTTCAATTTCTTATACAAATAAATATTTGTATGAGAGAGGAAATCCATTATTAAAGACATCATATCGAGACAATATTTCGATGGTTATGAAATATAAATGGCTGATGCTGACAGCGGACTATAAGCGTACAAAAGATAGAATAATAACATCTTCGACTATTTACAATGATTCTATCATTCTGATTGGAAAAGATAATTCATTGAATGATATACATAGTTACGAGCTGATGGCAATAATATCACCTCCTAATTTAATAGCAGGATTTTATTACCCAGCCTTTGTTGGTGGAGTCACAGGTCAATTCTATGATATAGAACATAGAGGTGAAACAATGAGTATGAATCGTCCTATGGTGTTGATAAAGTCAAATAACATTTTCTTTTTCCCGAGAAAGTATAAGGTCGCAATAGATTTTCAATATAGAAGTTTATGTGAAATTGATAATACAAGCATTAATCATAATACATGGCAAATTAATTTCAATCTTACAAAAACATTCAACGAACATTGGGAATTGGTTTTTACCGTTAACGATTTATTCAACACGGCAAAATTTCAAAGTTATACAATATACAGTGAAATGATAGATTTTGCTACCGAAAGAACTAACAACACACGTTATGTACAGTTGAGCGTAGAGTATAAATTCAATATGCCTAAGTCTCGATATAAAGGCGTTGGCGCAGGACAATCAGAGAAGGAAAGATTAGTTGAAAGATAATGATTTACTATTGTGCCTCTCTATTCACAGAGAGGTACATTCTGACTATGAATAGATTTAATTGTATATTACAGCATGATTCAATGCAATGCGGTGCGGCTTGTCTGTCAATGATATGCAAGCATTATGGAATACCGTACCCTATAGAACATATTTCCAATATTTGTCCGGCGACTTCCGAAGGCGTTTCTATGCTTGGATTGAGCGAAACGGCGCAAATATTAGGATTTAGTGTAACAAATGTAAAAACGACAACTGATTTATTATCCGAAGAAACATTACCCATGATTCTTTATTGGAATCAGAATCATTTTGTTGTATTGTATAGAATAAAGAAAAATAAGTTCTATATAGCAGATCCAGGAAAAGGACTTGTTAAATATTCACTTAAAGATTTTGAGAAAAACTGGATTAGCACAGAAACACAAGGTGTTAAAAAAGGAATTGCTATGGTACTTGAACCGGGAAAAGAATTTGACAAACATAAATCTGCTGTAATAGCACAAAACAGAACAAAACAAAAGTCTTTTGGGTTTTTATTCAATTACATAAAACAATATGGCAGATATTTCACTTTGATTTTAATGGGGCTGATACTGGGATGTATTCTACAACTCATATTACCATTCCTGACCCAATCAATAGTTGATATCGGCATAAACAATAATGATATAAATTTTATATGGTTAGTTCTTATTGGAGAACTGATGATTATACTTGGTCGTACTGCTGTTGAATTTATTCGTCGGTGGCTTTTGTTACATATTTCGATGCGCATAAACATATCTTTGGTCAGTGATTTTTTTATAAAATTGTTAAAACTGAAGATGTCATTTTTTGATACAAAATTAATGGGCGATTTATTACAGCGGATTAGCGATCATTCTCGCGTGCAATCATTTTTGACAAATCAAGTGTTAAGTGTAATATTTTCATCATTTAGTTTTATCATATTGGGAATTGTGCTTCTGATATACAATAAATTAATATTCTTTGTTTTTTTGATATGCAGCATTGTTTATGGCTTATGGATTACAGTTTTTTTAAGACGTAGAAAAGTAATAGACTATGAACTCTTCGAACAACAGTCAATTAATCATAATAAGACTTATCAGTTTATCACAGCAATGCAAGAAATAAAGCTGCAAGATTGTGAACAAAGAAGAAGGTGGGAATGGGAAGATGTACAGGCAGATTTGTTTCAAGTTCAGATGAAATCATTGAAATTACAGCAAACCCAAGAAGCAGGGGCGATATTGATTAATGAGGTTAAAAATATATTGATTACAGTACTTGCTGCAACAGCTGTAATTGAAGGAAATATGACACTCGGTATGATGTTGGCAGTACAATATATAATAGGTCAGTTAAATTCTCCAGTCGAACAATTTATGAATTTCATATACTCTATGCAGGATGTTAAAATTTCTTTAGAACGCATAAATGAAATACATACGGCAAAAGAAGAAAATGATGATGAAGAACAATATGTTTGTTCATTTAGCAATGATAATAAAACCATAGATATAGATTCTGTGGATTTTAAATATGACCCTTTTGCTTTGAATAAAACAATTGATAATGTTTCGTTTCACATACCCGAAGGAAAAGTTACTGCTATTGTAGGCGCATCTGGAAGTGGTAAGACAACATTGATAAAGTTGATGTTAGGCTATTATTCTGTAACATCGGGGAATATTAATATAGCAGGAAACAATATTAATGAATATAACATGAAATGGTGGAGGAGACAATGTGGTGTTGTTATGCAGGATGGAGTGATTTTCTCCGAATCTATTGCAAGGAATATTGCTGTATCTGATGATGATATCGATACGGAACGTCTTGAAACAGCTGCTAAAATTGCTAATATTCACGAATATATAATGAGCCTCCCTTTAAAGTACAACACCATTATCGGTAAGGATGGAATAGGTTTAAGTCAAGGTCAAAAACAACGAATACTTATTGCAAGAGCGGTATATAAAGATCCCAAATTTATTTTTCTTGATGAGGCTACAAATGCCTTGGATGCCAAAAACGAAAGGGTTATTGTTGAAAATCTTAATAAGTTTTACGAAAGTCGCACAGTAATTGTTGTCGCACATCGTCTTTCAACAGTCAAAAATGCCGATCAAATAATTGTGCTTGAGCAGGGAAAAATTGTTGAAATAGGAGATCATGTTTCTCTTATAGAAAAGCATGGTACTTATTATAATTTAGTTAAAAACCAACTTGAATTAGGAAATTGATATGAAAAACAAGAAAAATATGACATTTGATAAAATGGAACTTCGTTCAGAAAAAGTAAGAAAACTATTAAGTAAGATACCATCATCACTTGTGATATGCGGGACGATTATCATTATATCAATTTTTATAATTCTACTACTTAGTATATTTATTTTACCTTATCCATATTCAGACAACACTATATGGCAAGTGCTATTTCAATAATATCAATAATTCCTCATCACTCCTAACTCCGTAAACAAACATAATTATTGAAAAAATAGGTAACATCACAAACATATAACTATTGTTATAACATAAATAACAACACCACTCCGCACTCCGTACACCACTCCCTACGGAGTGTTTTCTTTTTCATCCCCCTCTTTTCTCGCCATACCTTTGCACCAAGCAAACGCCCGAAAAACGGAACTCTCGGACGCTTGCGGAGTTCCAAATTTTCTAACATCTAACACATACCATCATGTTACAGAAATTTGAGAATATCACTTTCAACGAACTGCCTCAGGCAGTATCACAACTTATGAAAGATGTGAACGAACTGAAGTCATTGCTTCAAACCGTCCACGATGCAAAGGTAGAACCCGACCGCTGGTTCAATATCGAAGAACTATGTGACTATATCCCCGACAAACCTGCTAAACAAACTGTTTACGGTTGGGTATCCCATCACACCATACCTTATCACAAGAAAGGTAAGAAACTCCAATTCCTGAAGTCCGAAATCGACCAGTGGCTTAAATCCGACCAGCGAAAGACTGCCGCCGAACTTCACGCCGAAGCAATCGCTTACGTCAACAGCAAGAAAGGAGGCCTCCGATGAGCGAACCTAAATCAATAAAGGACATAATCCTTGATATATCAATCGACAAAAACGAACCCATTGGCAAGACTTTCATCCAATGCCCATTCATTCAGGCAGAACTGCTCCGACAAGACAAGTCGTCTCTCGACGACCTTACCGATGAACAGATTCATAATCTTGTCGAACACACAGCTCTTGAAGATTGGCTCGACAATCAAGATGTATCTAACATGCTGCATGTCAGTCCGCGCACGCTTCAAACCTTACGCTCAAATGGCACATTGCCATTCTCACGCATTGGCGGAAAAATATACTATCTCCGTCGTGATATACAGAAAATTCTTGCAGACAACTACACAATGTATAAAATCAGAAACGAATATGAAAAATCAGACAAATAACAAGAGAACTTTCTCATTCTTCAGTTCTCCAATAACCAACACCAAGCCGAGCAGAGACTTCACCCTGCTCGACGCTTACAACTATATTGTCGGACACCAAGCGTCGCACAGTACCAATCGTCTTCGTTCCATCATTGACAAGGACTACGCTAAACAATTCAAGGCACGAAACTTCGACTACTGCACCTTTAGTGGAACATTCCAATACCGTAACGACAAAGCTCTTATCCGACATTCAGGACTATTATGTCTCGACTTCGACCACCTCAATAACATCGAAGAAGTCAAGAAGATATTACTCCAAGATGAATACTTCGACACCATGCTTATGTTCATCTCCCCATCAGGCGACGGACTCAAATGGATTATTGAAATCGACATCGAAGAAGCAACACACAAAGAATGGTTCAACGCCATATCCAACTACCTCATGCACACCCATTCACTCCAAGCCGACAAATCAGGCAAAGACATCTCACGAGCCTGCTTCCTCCCACACGACCCTTTTTGTTATATCACCCCAAAACTTTTAAGAAATGAACAAGAAAGAATTTAACATATCCGAATGGCTCAACAAAAAAACTCAGGAAGCAACGGCATCCTCAACCCCTGTTGACTGTTGTCTGTTGCCCGTTGACTCAAACCAATCCGTGAAAATCCGTGAAATTTGTGGGACATTCTCCGACCTCCAACATGAAATAGAACTTCTTACAGTGGAAATAGAAAACAGAGCCATCGACATCGCTCCCGACTATCAATCATGGCGCGACCTCGGCTTCGCACTCTCCGACGCACTCGGAGAAAACGGCAGAGACTACTTCCACCGACTAAGTCGCTTCTATCCGAACTACTCATACGAGGAAACCGACAAGCAGTTCACTTCCTGTCTCAACCATCACGGACACGGAATAACCTCTAAAACCATCTTCCACCTCGCCAAACAAGCAGGAATAACAATAAACTCCCGTTCCCGCCCCCAAATCCCGTCCTCGTTCCCAAATCCCGTTCCCAGTTCCATCACCCGCTCCCGGTTCCCGCCCCCAAATCCTGCTCCCCTCCCCAAAACCCCAATAACCTCAAATGGAGCTTTTGAAGTTTTGGATGAAAACGATAACATCTCTTCTAATCAGATGCCGTCATTTTACAACGATGTAAAAGACTATCTCCCTGATTTTCTCAAGAAGATAGCAGGCAATGCCATATCAGACGAAGATGCCGACCTGCTCATCTTGGGAACCCTTACCGCAGTCTCAGCATGTTTGCCTAATATCTTTGGAATCTATGCCGGTCGTGAAGTCTTTCCAAATCTGTTCCTCTTTGTCACGGCGCAGGCATCAGCAGGTAAAGGACGACTCTCGCTATGCCGTCGCATTATTGAGCCGATACACCGTCAGCTGCGTGAACAATATGCAGCCGAAATGGAACAATACAGACGATTGCAGATAGAATACGCCATGAACAAGAAAGACCCTGATGCAGAGATGCCGCAAGAACCACCTCTGAAAACACTCTTCATTCCAGCTAACAGCAGCTCCACCGCCGTCTATCAGGTACTGAACGCTAACAAAGGTGTTGGACTTATTTTCGAGACAGAAGGCGACACACTCGCCAACACTTTCAAATCCGACTTCGGCAACTTCTCCGACGGATTCAGAAAAGCGTTCCATCACGAAACAATATCATACAACAGACGGAAAGACAAAGAATTTGTAGAACTCGAGAAGCCTCGCATGTCTGCACTCTTATCTGGAACACCACGCCAGATATTATCACTCATTCCCGACACCGAAAACGGACTGTTCTCCCGTTTCCTGTTCTACTGCCTGAATATACGTATCGTATGGAATGATGTCTTTGCCGTTCAGGAAGAAACTCTCGACAGTCATTTCGAAAACTACGGACGAGAGTTTTATGACCTTTATCGTCTGCTCAAAATCAGCAGTCCCATACGTTTCGCATTAACGGCACCACAGCAAGCGGAATTCCATTCCTTTTTCGAGCAGATACAAGGCGAATATTCCTCCGTCTTCGGACTCGACTTCGTGGCATCCGTACGCCGTTTAGGACTTATAACCTTTCGGATTGCCATGATAATATCATCACTGCGTATCCTCGAAAACGGACATTTCCCAAACATTATGCTCTGCGACGACAACGATTTCCATACAGCCAAGACAATGGTCAGAACATTATTGAAGCACACCGCCAAAGTCTATCAGACATTACCCGCCATTGACGATGAGACATTAAAGAACAGCAAGAATCAGGCAAAGAACAACTATTACCAATCCTTACCGCCCGACTTCGACAAGCAAACCGCTTTGAACATAGCCAGTTCGCTGAACATTCCTAAGACAACAGCCGAGCGATACCTCAAGCAATGGTGTCTCTCCGCCCAACTCAACCATGTCAAACATGGAATGTATAGCAAACCATAAATAAAACAACGGCTGCCTGATTTTTTATGTCAGGCAGCCGTGTTTTTGTATTATTTGATTTCTATAACTATAGTTTAAATCTCATAAGATTATCATTCTTTAGATGTATATTTTATTCTGCAAATTATATTACATACAAATGTGCCTTAAAATCTATTCTCTTACCACTTTACCGACATTGATATTTCCGTCTCGGTCTTTTACAACAAGGAAATACATTCCCGAAGGAAGATTTTCCATGTCGATTTCATTGGTATTGAATCGACCTACACTTTGTCCTTGCGTATTATAAATCTCGACAGAACTCACATTTAGTTTTTCTATTATTATTCTGCCATTCGTAGGATTAGGGTGAACATTCAGCGTTGAACTATTTTCCGCAATCTCATCTACAGAAACATACTTGACACAAAGCGGCTCCGACTCCACATCGCCATATACAGCAGTCACGCAATATCGGATGTCATTTACCGATTCAAATTCAGTATCAAAATAACATGTGATATAAGGCTCCTTTATTTCTTTTACAATTTCATTGTTAGCATAAACTCTATAGCCTGTCAACTTGTTGTTCTTACTATTATCGACATTGATAACTTTGCCATCCTGATTCTCCAGAATAGTCTTGATGCATAAATTATAGCTTGCCGCCTCATCAAAACAATGCCATTGTGATTCACCTATATGAATCCAGTTCTTGCCATAATTTGGTTCACCATTGTCAGCCGGAAATATAAAATGCCCGTTGGAATGCCCGTCCGATGAGAATCCTATATAATAATTTTTATCGTTTTCAAAATAAAAATCATCGTTAAGGTCAATATAGTTCCACTCTCCGAAAACGAGATTCTCATTACCTATTTCCTGCTCATATACCAATGTCTTCTCCTCATCGAATGCCTCCCATATTACAATAGAGTGAGTGTTTTCTGTCCCCAAAGGAATAAATGCTATCTGTTTAATTCTCCATCCGACATAGTCAGAAATATCGTCCGAAGTGAAATAATGCAATGCCTCTTGTTCCTCATAGACCCCAACAGCGCATGCGGTATAAAATATATCATTAGACCAAGATAACAACTTCTCGTCATAATTTGTATTTTGAGGAATATCCCATGTCAGCATCATATACCCAAGATGATTTTGCATTGAGTTCAGATTTTGTACAGGATTATTCTCATCATCTATCTGTTCAATATTTACATAATCTTGTTGTGGTAATAGAGAAAGTGCATAATTCGTCTGTTTCAAATATTGCTGATATGATTTTGGTTTGTGTTCGTTTAATTTGCCACAATTCATTTTTTCTCCATTCGACTCCATCTTCAGATATAAATTCCCTAAATCTATACTTGCGAATATACTATCGTTGTATGATGTTTGAGGACTGGTCAAAACATCTTCATACCATGTAACGGCTTCTTCATAATTACCATCAAACTCATTGCATTTGTTCGCCAATGACGAAGCAAGAACTCGCAATCTGTCATTTGAAGCTATCACTTGATTTGTATTATAATAATTTTTTAATGAAGCGTAATTGCTGTTAATTTCCATTTCAATGGTTAACATCGTTTTTAGTGAAGTTTCAGCACTTGTAGTTGTTGGATACTCCTCAACAATCTGCATATAAATGGCTTTTGCTTCTGAATAATTTCCGTTTTCAACATATTCATTCGCCTCTGCAAGAAGTATCTCATCCGCAGTGTTCTTTTCTTTGCTTATTCCCATTTGCCATAAAGGCATAAACATGTATTTTGCACTTGACGAGTTGCTTCTAAGTCGTGAGGCTATTAATGTGCTGTCGGTAGTATTCCACCAATTATAAGAAACATCTATCGTGTCTATAACTCTTATTGCAGGTCCATTAAGGTTGACAAAGAATACGTACGGATCATAATAGATATACGCCTGATTATCATCGTCTGAAATCGCATTGTAATGGAATTCTTGCGGTTTGCAAGATCTTGTCATGTAGATCTCGTAAGAGTCATTGTCATGAATATATTGGGTATTTAATGGTCTTGACGCATTGCTGTTTCCCATGAACTTATTGATGGTACTATTGTTCAACAATTTTACACCATTATTATTGTCGTGTATTTTGTTCATAACAATATCACCGATAGAATTATATACCATCAGACCTGTACCATTACAATAATTTATCGTATTGTTATAAATACTCTTTATTGCTGAGTTCGAATTTCCGCAATAATATATCTGAATACCATTTCTGAAATATCCAGTATCATTAACAGATTTTGTTATATTACAATTACTTACATAGTATAACCCATATCCTGAGATATTTACCGCATAATTTAAATTCTTACTTCCAGGATAAAATGAGCAATTGTTAATCGTAACCGATTGTCCTGTATATATAACGTCAGAAATATTCAAATCCAAAGGTGTTGAATAAAAGTTACAATTGGAAATACTGACATTGTCATCTGGGAATGACAACTGGCAATTATCGAATGTTATATTGTTTAAACTTGGATTTTCACAATTAAAAAACACATTAAGTGTTGCCCCATCTTCAGCCATGAAAACAACACTGTTATTCTCATTCGAAATTGTTCCATCAATATAGATGTTACAAATTCCACTTTTAGCGACTATAGATGTTGAATTACCTAACGATAAGTTGGCTGATTCGCTGATGGTCATATCCGCACCAAACAGATACAAACTTGTGGAGTCAGATAATGACAAACTGACATTAGGATTTATATTTAATTGATCTTCGATGTGAAAATCACCTTGAATATTCTGTGAATTAACAATATTGCCAGTGATTCCGTGTAAGCATAGTAAATCTTCTCTAAATCCACAATTGTTTATTTTTGTACCTAATCTGTTGAACTGATCGTCATATTGTTTTGTATAGTTTATCACTTCACCGATTTCGTATATCCCATTGTTGTTACCGCCATGTATTACAGAATCAAAATCATATTCTACTTTTGAATTAAATATATCAGAGAACGATGGCAATTCACCAATCTTATAACATCTTTCCCATGGTGCATTATCAATATTAGTATTGGGATGCCATCCTCTTAATGCCGTTCCTGTCAAGTATGCGCATTGATCCATTTTTATTGAATCATTAATTATTGTTAATCTAAAAACAGGATTATCTGCATCAACACATGTCAAAATAGTTTTTTTTACATCATTATCAATCAGCATTATATCATCTGTCACACCTCCACTGTAACAAGCCCAAACATTTATAATTATTTGAGAACAGCTAATTCCTGATAACATTTCAGCTAATTGATAATCCCACAAAGCTTCATTTTCCCATAAACATAAATAAACATTATCCGTGTTTTCATCCTTATAACCATGTGATATAGAATGAAAATACAACATGTCACTTTCTTTCATTATATCAGACAAATGTTCGAAAATATCTTCTATATTTGAGTATGTGCATGTTTTTTCAATAATATCAGTATCACCATCACCATCCAGATCCATACTTGGATTAGCACCTCCATAGGACATTGAATTTCCGTCACATGACAGAACAAATATATTCTCCTTTGGATAACCATGCTCTATCAATGCGGCATAGTTGTGACTTATATCGTTCCAGAAATAGATTTGATTATAATTATCACCTCCATTTAAAAGAACTGCATATTTACCATCATTTACATTTGCTTCAGGAGTTGGAATATAGTCGTTTCTGTTATCTATGTTATAGTTTGTGATAGAATTTCTTATTGGATACGATATAGATACGTCATCCATAAACGACAAATATAAAAATGGTGGTATTTGTTTTTCATATAAACTATACGTCTCATTTTCTGTGTTGACAAACACATAATTACAATCATGTCCCCAGTAATATTCAGGATCTTCATCTATAAAAAAGAACCAATAATTATCATACGGAACATTAATAGAATCAATAGGGCTGATTACATAAAAATCAGAACTTTGTATATTAGGTTCTACAAATACATTGACACTATCTATCTTATTTCCAACAATAGTGTTCAATACTAAATCTGCTGCTTGTTGTTTTGTAATCTGAGCAAAAACATTTGCTGAAAAGCAGATAACAATCAGAAAAATAAAGAATCGTTTCATGGTTTATTTGTTTTAATTAACGTTCAAATATAAAAAAAATAATTAAATTAACTAGTCTTTATACAAAATAAATTATCAAAGTCATGAAATCCAATTCCTCTTCTAAAAGATTGCAGGTAGCACCGCCAATCAGCACGTATTTGTCTTTATATTCGCTGAAGTATTCTTTCCAACGCTCAAGTCTGATGCTTCGCCAGCTGCATAGGAGAACATTCATCAGGTTCAGCAGACACGGCAACCGTAATACGATTACCTATAATTTCCATATCATGAAAACCGTAACTTTTGGCAAGCGTAAATGGAAGTTTACTGATTGCAGCTTTTTATGTTGGAAATATATTTATGTCATTTCCAATCAGATTATTAAGATAATCAGATACCTTTTTGATATTATATTTCATCTTGCAAATTATATTACATATAATATTATGTGCAAAAGGATATATAATTATATTAAAATGTCAATATGATTTATAAAATAATAAGTATTATGTGTCAAAAAAATATAAACGCAGAATCAATACCTTATAAAAGCAAAAAACGCAAAGCATCAAGGCTTGCGTTCTTCGATTTCCTTCTCTCAGATGAGAAATGAATTCCGTTGCAGAGATACAAATATTATTAAAACAACAAATGCTTTCTAAAAAAGTTTTCAAAAATTCTTGGAAACTTTTTTTGTTCTTTTATACAAACAGATAATACAGCCATCTTGTTATATTTCATTTTGCATATATTATCACTTGCGATATTATGTGCAAAACTATATATAACAAACTATACCACCGCTGTTTTATTGCCATTTTTATCAGCCGTAATATTTCTTAATAAATTTTAACAAACTTTCATAATATTTTTAACTATTTCTTTATATTTGCTTATAGATTCAAAACCCTAAACCTATGAAATCTAACAAAGCTTATATCTATTAACAATTAAAAAAAAACGACATGAACAACCAACCGACACGAGAAAATCTCTTCTTGAACGCCATTCGCTTTCAATTTCCGGAAGACCCCAAAACCTTCTATTTCTTGCACACCACTGGTAAAAGAAATTTTCCATTCCTGACACATCACAACAAACCCATAGAATTGGAAGAAGCATTCCCTGATTTTAAAAATAGCGACAAGATATACTCAACTTTTGAAGTTGAAACTAACGGATTCACACCTGTCAAAATAGACCTGCGTGACCCGAGAAATTTTGCATTCGCAAAACGATACTACAACAGACTTATTTACCAATATTTTGTAAGTAAAAACTTTCTAATAGAAAGCAACAAAATAACAAAAGACAATCAGATATGGTTCCGTGCTGACAGAGATAATCCATATCCCGAATGTATCAAATACGACCGATATACCTTAAGAGTTAGCTTCGACAAATTCAACAACGCCCCGCAACTCGTCATCACTTACGACCGTCCGACCTGGATGTATAAGAAATCTGTAGCAGCAATAATGCAGTCTGCCGACGACCCATTCTCATCCATTCAACCATCAGCCGAACTCTTCGGAAAAGTAGTTTATAGAAGAAAAGATAAATTCACAAAATTCATTGTTGACAAATACAGCTCAATCTCTTTGACGGATAATTTCGATTCCAACAACGCATATCCCATAATGAATCGGGAACTGATAAACTATCTGCAAATAGAATTTGCCGATGAAGACGAAAACCATGAACTATCATCATACAAGAAAACATATCCAAGAAACAAGTATAAAAGATACCTCGATAAAATATCAGCTTTTTATAAAATAATTGATAACGATAAATTCCGTAAACTGATAAATATTGAAAACAAATTTACCAAACTAAATCCTTTGCAGATAGGTCATACCAATTCAGCAAGCAGATCACTGATGTTTGGCGGCAATGTAACCAACTACAATCCGCAAATCGGAGTAAATTACGGCCCGTTTCAGCCAACTCCATATCCATCAGTCTCAATGCTGGCGATATTCCCGAAAGAAGATAAAAAAGCAGCAGGAAACCTTCTTCTTTATTTCAAAAATAATTATAAAGAACTATTTAAAGGACTTAAACTTTACATAGGCAGAGACTTCTCTTTCTCAAGGCAATATCTTGAAATACAAGACACAAACAATATCTTGGAAGAGTTGAGCGACTTTCTTAGAAATATGACTTTTAATCATAATGAAAAGATAATCGCCATATATCTGACACCAATAGGTAAACACACATCCGACAAAGAAGAGCGTAAAATATATTACAGAGTAAAAGAAAAACTGCTCAAATACAATATTGTCTCACAATGTATTGAAACATCTAAAATGCTCAGTGTTATTGAACACGACAACACTAATACTGATAGCAATGGCAATCCGCAGAAAAACTTCGCCTACACACTTCAAAACATGTCGATAGCCATCAATGCTAAACTTGGCGGAACACCTTGGAGACTATCGTCGCAAAAGCAAGACGAACTCATAGTAGGAGTTGGCGCATTCCGCAATATAGAAACAAACACACAATATATAGGCTCTGCATTCTCATTCGATAACACTGGATCTTTCAATTCTTTCGACTACTTTTTAAAAGACGAATTAGAAGAGTTGGCAGGTTCCATAGAAAATGCCATCCTGAAATTTGCAGTTGCAAACGGCAAACCACAACGACTAATCATACACTATTACAAAACTATGAATCACAAAGAAATAGCACACATTGAAAAAACACTTCACAATCTCAACCTTGATATACCTTTCTACGTTCTGACAATAAACAAGACCGAATCTGAAGACTATGTGGTATTTGATGACAACTACAAAGAACTGATGCCATACAGCGGAACTTACGTCAACTTAGGCGACAAGACATATCTGTTATGTAATAATACCCGCTACGAAAACGCAAGACTAAACCCATACGATGGATACCCATTCCCGATAAAAATAAAGATAGACTGCCCCAACGACCCGATACGCGACATTGATACCGCAACCATCAATCAGCTCATCGACCAGGTATATCAATTCAGCCGTATCTATTGGAAATCCGTAAAGCAGCAGAATCTACCCGTAACGATAAAATATCCCGAAATGATAGCCCAAATGCTCCCATATTTCACCGATGCCAATAGTTACGACATTGATACAAATCATTTGTGGTTTTTATAGGAGACTTCTAAATCATCAATTTCCCCATAATGTTCACATTGAGAAACAGTGAAAATTGATGAGTTAGGAAAATTATCTTGATTTAATCGGTATAAATAAATTTTACATTAAAACATCAGATTATACCGCTCCAAACAGCGCAGGGAAATAGGTGTTCCTCCATCGCTCACTTAGGCAGAAAAAAACGTGCTCGCAAGGGCAAGACAAGTGGCTCCGCAAAGCTACGCCACCCTTGCAAGCAACGCTGGCACACGCCTTGCTGCGCTCCTCTCACTCCGCTGTCGCTACGTTTGGTGCTCGCTAAGGGCGTGCCAGCTCGTTTTTTCTTCCAAGCGTTCGCTCAGTCGTCACCCGCGGCTACTCTTGCCCCCAAACCCTCTAAGGTCTCGCTACGCTCCATATAATTACATTGGGTGCAACCGCCGCTCATTGTTAGGCTCGCCTGCGGGTCGCGAGGGCGTCGTGCTGTCATAGTTTTTGCTTGTTACGTTTCGTTTCTTTTGCTCCCGCCCTTATTTTATAGGTGTGGCAGTATCGCTCCGCTCACAGCCACATCTTTTCAACCCAAAGGAGAGTTCGTCTGCGCTCCCTCATTCCGTTCCGTTCTTTCCGTTACACTACAATCACTACACTACATTCATTCGCTCCGCCAAACCCTCCTCCGAACCCCGCAAAAGAAACTACACTCCACGCAAAAACTCCGCCAGCACTCCTGAGGCAGTCATCGCACTCATTTCGCTTACGCTACATTCCGTGCTCTCTGCCTGCCGCCCTCGCTCAACTCGCATCGGCTTCGCCTTACACTTCGGCGGCAGGAAAAGCACTCCGCTATCGCTCCGCCGCTTTCCCACCGCCTTCGTTGCTCAAGGCTGTTTTCCCTGCGCTGTTTTCCGCTGTATCTGCCTCGAACTATAATCCCCGTTGATATAAAAAACGACCGATTTTTTTCTTCTTCCCTTAATCTCAACACCGACTCAAAATGCCTTCAATTATTTTTATTTGACATAAAATGACATCATAAACACTCCAAAATATCAAAAACCTCAATAACCTCACCTGAGGTTTTTAAGGTTTTGAGGTTTTCTCCTCGACTTGAACAAGCATATTGAGAAAAAATCAAACAAAAAAAGATACGTGCAGATACCTGTGATACGTGGAAAATAAATATTAGCGTTAATTCGTGAAGATTCGTGGACAAAAGAAGAATTCGTGAATACATGATTATCGACTTTGAATTATGTTTATCGTCAAAAGAAATAAAAATGGAATGCGAAGATAACTACGTCTCGGTCGTTTGTAAAGGTCAAGCCCTGACGGGTTGCATCTGAAAATCTTCCTTTTTGTTCCGCTATCGCTCCGCAAAAAGAGTATTTTCAGCGCAAACCTTGACAAACTTCCCTCATCTCCGTTGACCTTGATTGGCATTCCTTTTCATTTCTTTTTTTCGGTTTTTCTTTTGTCGAAAAAATAATTATTGGGGAATATTAAAGATACAGAAAATCCGTTTCTGACTTCGGTTTTCCGCCATGAATTAAAATACAACCTTCATGTCAGTTCGTGAAGATTGGCGGAAAAACGCAAAATAACGCAAAACAAGGAAATACATTCCAAACATATTGACAATACGCATTTATACATTATCTTTGTTTAAAGACAAGGAGGAACGGAATCCGAGTATTACCAACTCCGTACCCGCTCCCTACCAAGTCCACTAAACTTACTATTGTCAAACTAAATTTTTTACTGTTATGGGTACAATCAAACAAGGTATTCTCGGAGGTTTCTCCGGTAAAGTCGGAACCGTTGTAGGTTCAAGCTGGAAAGGAATCAGCTACATGAGAGGTCAGGCGCAAAGCGTAAAGAACCCTCGCACAGCTAAGCAAGTCGCACAGCGTGACAAGTTCTCTCTTGCACTATCTTTCATCAGACCAATTCAGTCATTCATTCAGGTAGGTTTCAAAACCTACGCTCAAAAGCAGTCAGAATTCAATGCCGCAATGTCTTACACAATGAAGAACGTCATCAAAGGCACCTATCCGAGCTTCTCCATCGACTACACCAAAGCGATGGTCGCAAGAGGCTCGCTCGCCCTGCCGATGGAAGTGCAGAAGCAAAACGTCAGCGGTCAGATCTCGGTCTCATGGGCAGACAACAGCGGAACAGCAAACGCGCTCGACACAGACTTCGCCATGCTTTTGGCATACAACGCCGAGAAGCAGGAAGCGGTTTACGACATGCACACCGCCTGTCGTGGCGACGAAGGAGTAGGAGTAAGCTATCCCGCCGACTGGTCAGGCGACACGGTACACATCTACCTCGCATTCGTCTCCGAAGACGGAACACTCGTATCTGACTCAGAGTATGTAGGAAGTGAAACGATTGCTTAAAACATCTGAAGGAAAACAACCAACCGTCTGATAAAAATCAGGCGGTTTTTTTATTGAAGCAATATTCAATCAAAAAAATACTTATTTTTGCCGTAAAATACTACACCAATAATCGTTGATAATAAGTACCTTATTTGTACCATAAAATTATAAAATATTGGTTATTAGTAGTATTAAATTAGAAAGTTGAAAATTGAAAATTGATAATTAATGTAGAGACGTGACACATTACACCAATAAAAATTAAACAATATGTAATTGGTGCGTCTCAATCAAATTGAAAATTGAAAGTTGAAAATTGAAAGTTGATAATTAATGTAGAGACGTGACACATTACACCATTGAGAATAAACACGATGTAATTGGCGCGTCTCAATCGAATTGAAAATTGAGAATAAACAATATGTAATTGGTGCGTCTCAATCGAATTGAAAATTGAAAGTTGAAAATTGATAATTAATGTAGAGACTCTAAGTTTGCAGTGTGAAAATAAGTGAGTGGAAAATATATCATAGAAAGGTATATATGTTCCGAGAGCTTATCAAAATCACATCAGTTTTTATTACCTTTGCTGTATGAAG
>SUWS01000044.1 GCA_015061365.1 Lentimicrobiaceae bacterium
TATGAAATAGACTTTTTATTGTCTAAAGGAGCAAAGATAGTACCTATAGAAGTAAAATCGTCTGGATATAAGACACATAAGTCTTTGGATGTTTTTTGTGAAAAATATTCGTCACGTGTAAATGATAAGATATTACTTTATACCAAAGATTACAGAAAAGATGGCAGTACTACTTGTATGCCAATCTATTATACACCATTCATATAAGTTTTTCAATCTCTCAGATTCTCAGATTCTCAGATTTTCAATTTTTCAGATTTTCAGATTCTTAAATCTCTTCTTTCAAAAACTTAGCTGTAAATCCTTTATTGTTTTTAACGATTTTCTCTGGCGTTCCTTCGCTGATGATGGTTCCTCCTTTGTCGCCGCCGTCAGGTCCAACGTCGATGATGTGGTCGGCGAGTTTTATCACGTCAAGGTTATGCTCGATGATAAGGACGGTGTTGCCTTTGTCAACCAATTTGTTAAGCACTTCCATCAGAACTTTGATGTCCTCGAAATGAAGTCCCGTCGTCGGCTCATCTAAGATGTATAATGTCTTTCCTGTATCTTTTTTAGATAGCTCGGCTGCTAACTTCACGCGTTGTGCCTCGCCGCCTGACAATGTCGTTGAGGCTTGTCCTAAGGTGAGATAGCCTAAGCCTACGTCTTCTAATGTCTTGATTTTTTGTGTTATAGAAGGAATGTTTTCGAAGAATGTCAATGCTTCGCTGATGGTAAGATTTAAGACATCGTTGATGGATTTGCCTTTGTATCGTACTTCTAAAGTCTCTCTGTTGTAGCGTTTTCCCTGGCATGTTTCGCATAGCACCTGTACGTCAGGCAGGAAGTTCATCTCAATGACTCTTACTCCCGCGCCTTGACAAGTCTCGCATCTGCCTCCTTTTACGTTGAAGGAGAATCGCCCAGCCTTGTAGCCGCGTATCTTCGACTCTGGCAACTCGCCGTATAACTTTCTTATCTCGTCGAAGACTTTGGTGTAGGTCGCTGGATTTGAACGCGGTGTCCTTCCAATCGGTGCTTGGTCTATTTCAATGACTTTGTCGATATGTTCCAAGCCTTCTATTGAGTCGTAAGGCAATGGCTCTTTTAACGAACGATAGAAATGTTTGCTTAAGATAGGGTAGAGGGTCTCGTTTATCAAGCTGGATTTTCCTGAGCCTGAGACGCCCGTCACGCATGTCATCACGCCGAGCGGAAGTTTCAATGTGACGTTTTTAAGGTTATGTCCTCTCGCACCTTTTAATATAATGTATTCGTCGTTACGTGCCTTGCGTCTTGTCTTCGGTACTTCAATCTTCTTCTTGCCATTGAGATAATCGCAGGTGAGGCTCTTGCCTTTCTTGACTTCTTTCGGCGTTCCTTCAAAAGTTATCTCGCCTCCGTGTTTGCCGGCGCCTGGTCCAATATCGACGATATAATCTGAAGCTAACATCGTGTCTTTGTCGTGTTCAACGACGATTATCGAGTTGCCGATGTCTCTCAGTTCTTTCAACGATTCTATAAGTCGTTGGTTGTCGCGCTGATGTAATCCGATGCTCGGCTCGTCCAAGATGTAAAGTATTCCTGTCAATAAGGAACCGATTTGTGTCGCGAGACGGATGCGTTGTGCCTCGCCGCCCGACAGACTTTTCGATGGACGATTTAAGTTCAGGTAATCGATACCAACATTTAACAGAAAGTCGATGCGTTTCTTGATTTCTGCCAAGACATCAGTAGCGATTTCTTTTTGTTTTCTGTTAAGATATTTTGGTAATTCGTCTATCCATTTTGCGAGATTGACTATATTCATCTCAGCGAGCTCGGCTATGTTCTTGTCGTTAATCTTGAAATATAACGACTCTTTTTTGAGACGTGTTCCGTGACATTCAGGACATTGTGTCTCGTTCATGAAACTCGCAGCCCAGCGTTTTATTGATGTTGAGGCGTTTTCGTCTTCGTTTTGTTTTATGATGAAATTTATCAATCCGTCGAAGGTGGCTGTGAATGTCGACATCGTGCCGTAAAGTTCTTTCGTCACGGTGAAGCCTTCTGTCGTTCCGTAAAGAATCGTGTTTAATGCTTCTTCGGATAGTTCTTTCAGAGGAGTGTCTAAGGTAAATCCGTAATGAAGTCCTAATGTCTCCAACTGGTTGAAAATCCATGAGTTTTTATATTCGCCGAGAGGAGCGAGACCGCCTTTCTTGATGCTCTTCTCCATATCGGGAATTATCTTGTTCATGTCGATGACTGTTATCTCGCCGAGACCGTTACATTTCGGACATGCTCCGTAAGGCGAATTGAAAGAGAAGGTGTTAGGCTCCGGATCTTGATATGAAAGTCCTGTCGTCGGACACATCAACAAACGACTGAAATAACGGATGTCGCTTTGTCCTTCTTCTAAAACGAACAGCAAGCCTTTGCCATGTTTGAAAGCTAACTCCACAGCCTTGTTGATTCTGTTTTTATCTTCACCGACGAGAAGTCTGTCGATAACGATTTCAATATCATGTACTTTATATCTATCGACTTGCATTCCGAAGTTAAGCTCATTTATCTCGCCGTCGATGCGTACTCTCAGAAATCCTTGCTGGCGTATGTTTTCAAAGAGTTCTCTGTAATGTCCTTTACGTCCTCTTACTACGGGAGCTAAGATGTTGATTTTTTTTTCTTTATATGTCTTTATTATGATGTTGCAAATCTGTTCTTCGGAGTAACGAACCATTTTCTCTCCTGTGTTATATGAGAAAGGTTCGGCAGCTCTTGCATACAGAAGTCGCAGATAATCATAAATCTCTGTTATCGTTCCTACGGTAGAACGCGGGTTTTTATTGACAGATTTCTGTTCTATTGAGATGACGGGACTTAATCCTTTGATGTCATCTACTTGCGGACGTTCCATATTGCCGATGAACTGACGAGCGTATGACGACATCGACTCCATATATCGACGTTGACCTTCAGCGTATATCGTTTCAAAAGCTAATGAAGATTTACCGCTGCCGCTTAATCCTGTTATCACGACTAATTTGTCACGAGGAATCTTTAAGCTTATATCTTTAAGGTTGTTTTCCTTAGCCCCGTAAATCTCCAAAAATTCTTCTTCGGATATTTTGTTTCTTTCTTCCTGTTTCATGTTTAATACTCGCCTCCTTCAACTAAAGAATCGTTGTCAAAGAATTGTTCATCGCCGATAAGATTCATGACATGACCATGAGTTATGTTGAAAGGTTTCTTTGGAATCTTTATCTCATATACCTTACCTTTCTTGACTTTCAATGAGTTACTTCTTAGCCAAGGGTTAAAGACTTTTAACAATTTATACGTGATGTCGTATTCTTTGGCAAACTCAGCCCAATTTTTAACATCTTTATCGACCTTTACTGTGTAATATTTATAAGGTTGGTATGAAAGTTCGTTGCTGACATAGATTCCGTATTTTTCAGGATTCTCGAAGATAGTTTTTATTGCCAATATTCTGAAGATGTAACGTTCTGTCTCTTCTGCCATTAACAAATCGTAATAAGATGTGGCACCTTGTTCTTTCATGAATTTTGCCACACGAGCAGAACCAGCGTTATAGGCTGCCGCCACTAAAGTCCAGCTTCCGAATCGTTCGTAGGCTTTTAGAAAATATTTACATGCAGCTTCAGTCTCTAACTCGACATTATATCTCATATCAACATCTTTGCTTATTTCCAAATCGTATTCCTGTGCGGTGCTTTTCATGAACTGCCAGAAACCAGCCGCACCTGCCGGAGAAACAACATTGCTGAGATAACTCTCTATAACACAAAGATATTTGAAATCATCAGGAATGCCATATTCTTTTAAGATAGGTTCAATCACCGGGAACCAACGTTTAGATCTTTTTATCAAGACCATCGTGTTGCTGTGAAAGTATGTGTTCGACAAAAGCTCTCTTTCATAACGTTCTCTGATGTTGAACATCTCCAACGGCACTCTTTCTCCTGCGAAATATATGTCGTCGCAAAATTCTATGTCGTGACTTTGTATCACGATTTGTTCTAATGAAACAGGACGTTTGTTTGCCGTCCTTATCGCTACGATACTCATTACGAAAGCGATGATAATCATCAATACAAGTGATGCCGCTGCTATTATTAAAAGAGTCTTTGTCTTTTTCATATTATGATTTTTGTACTATATAAAAGGTGTTTCGAAGTTCTTAAATGATGGAGATAATTTGTCTTTTTCTGATAGAATGGGATTTTCAATATTCCATTTGATATTAATGTCTGGGTCGTTCCATAAAATGCTGCCTTCAGATTCCTTATTATAGACGTTTGTACATTTATAATTAAATATGGTATTATCTTCTAATGTCAAAAATCCGTGTGCGAAACCTTCTGGGATCCAGAACATCTCCTTGTTATCCTCACTGAGAATCCTCGATTCCCATCTGCCATAAGTAGGAGAGCCTTTTCTTATGTCCACAGCCACGTCCATGACTGAGCCTTTAACCGCTCTCACCAATTTGCCTTGTGCGAATGGAGGTCTCTGAAAATGCAATCCTCTCAAAACGCCTTTGCTCGACTTCGACTCATTATCTTGAACAAAATTCATCAGAAGTCCTTCTTTCGCAAAACGTTCCTTGTTATACGACTCGAAGAAATATCCTCTCTCGTCTTTGAAGACATCAGGTTTTATTATCAAAAGACCTTCTATCGAAGTTTTAATTATTTCCATCTTTTTAGTTTATAGTTTATAGTAGTTTTAGAGTTTAGAGTTAAAAGTTGTAAGTTTATAATAGTTTTGGATGTTAAGTACATTACACTTTAAACTAACAACTTTAAACTAACAACTTTCAACTACTCTAAACTATTAACTCTCGACTCTACACTAATTTTAGTTTATAGTTTATAGTAGTTTTAGAGTTTAGAGTTAAAAGTTGTAAGTTTATAATAGTTTTGAATGTTAAGTACATTACACTTTAAACTAACAACTCTCAACTTTCAACTTTCAACTACTCTAAACTATAAACTCTCAACTCTACACTAATTTTAGTTTATAGTTTATAGTTAATAGTTTATAGTAGTTTTAGAGTTCATAGTTATAAAGTTGTAAGTTTATAATAGTTTTGAATGTTAAGTAAATTATACTTTAAACTAACAACTCTCAACTTTCAACTTTCAACTACTCTAAACTATAAACTCTCAACTCTACACTTTACTAAAGGTGTACCACTTCGCCGTGTGCTGCTGCAGCTGCTTCCATCATGGCTTCCGACATCGTTGGGTGAGGGAAGATCGTGTTGATGATGTCGCGGCCTTTAGCTCCTAACTCACGTCCTAACACAGCTGTAGCGGCCATTTCTGTTACGTTGTCGCCAACCATGTGACAGCCTAACCATTCGTCGTTGGCAGCGTTGAAGACGACTTTGATGAAACCGTCTTTGTTGCCTGCTGCTGATGCTTTTCCTGATGCTGTGAATGGGAACTTGCCGACCTTCACTTCATAACCTGCAGCGATAGCTTTTGCTTCTGTCATACCAACTGAAGCTACTTCTGGGGTGATGTATGTACAACCTGGAATGTTGTTGTAATTCAATTTCTCTGGATTCAAACCGCAGAATTTCTCTACGCAGATGATGGCTTCGTGTGATGCTTTGTGTGCCAATGCTGGTCCGTGGACGATGTCGCCGATAGCATAAACGCCTTCAACATTTGTCTTGTAATAATCATCAACGATCACTTTGCCTCTTTCTGTCGCGATGCCGAGTTCTTCAAGACCTAAGTTTTCGAGGTTGGTCTGAACGCCGACTGCCGATAAAACTATGTCAGCCTCAACGACTTTAGTTCCTTTTTTAGTCTCAATTGTACATACGCATTTCTCACCAGTTGTATCAACATTTGTTACGGAAGATTCTGTCATAACAGTCATCTTCAACTTCTTGAAGCAACGTTCCACTTGTTTAGAAACTTCTTCATCTTCAACAGGTAAGATGTTAGGCATGAACTCTACCAAAGTGACTTTCACGCCCATTGATGTGAAGAAGAAAGCGAACTCTGAGCCGATAGCACCTGAACCTACTACGAGCATCGTCTCTGGTAATTTATCCAAAACCAAAGCCTGACGATAGCTGATGATTCTTTCGCCGTCGATAGGAAGAGCTGGCAACTGACGTACTCTACAACCTGTCGCTAAGATGATGTGTTCTGCTTCGTAAATATTTTCATTACCTTCTGCGTCAACTACTTTTACTTTCTTGTCGGCTGTCAATGAACCGTAACCTGCTATGAGTTCTACGTTATTTTTCTTAAAGAGGTATTGAACGCCTTTGCTCATGCCTTCTGCTACGCCACGACTGCGACGTACCACTGCTTCCATGTCGGCTTTCACTTCGCCTTCAACGCTGATGCCATAATTCTCAGCGTGTTTCATATATGTATATACTTGAGCACTTTTCAAAAGAGCTTTCGTTGGAATGCAGCCCCAGTTCAAACATGTACCGCCTATTTCTGATTTCTCAACAACAGCAACTTTCTTACCTAATTGTGATGCTCTGATGGCAGCTACGTAACCTCCAGGTCCACTGCCTATTACTATAACGTCGTAATTCATGATAATATGTTTTTAGTTAAAATTTTATACTTTATAAATGAAAAATTACTGAACTGCGAAGATACAAAAAATAACGCTAATATTCTATGCTGTTAATATCTTTTTATCATTAAAAAATATTGAGATTTTATTCTTTGTTTATGGCTTTACTGTCCAATTTTTTGACACTCACTGTCCAATTTTTTGACACTTTGTTTTAAGGCTAAATTCTTAACACGTTGATATATAATTATCTAATTACTTTGGCACAACTTTGGCACAATATAAATTGAAACTGAAAATCTGAAAATCTGAAAATCTGAGAAATTAAAAGTTGAAAATTATAAATGCTAAAATAATGATGTCACAGAGTCGCAAAGTCACAAAGTCGCAAAGTAGAGACGTAATAACAGCTAATAGCCAAAAGCCAAAAGCTAACAGCCAACAGCCAAATCTGAAAAGAACTTTTTTTGTTATACTACTGTCAAATTTTTTGACACTGTCGCTTGCCGCGCAGTCGTTGCCAATGAGTTTGGACGACTGCATGGCGTATGCGGTGGAACATTCTACTTCGGTGGGAAAGAAAATCAACGATTTAGACAACGCAGAGCAGGAATATAATTCGTCGGTGGCTTCTTTGTTTCCGTCGCTATCCGCAAGCGTGTCGGGGGCAAGTAACTTCGGACGTTCCATCGACCCGGAGACTAACAACTATACCAACGTCTCGACTTTCAGTAACTCATACGGAATATCGGGTTCCATGCCTTTGTTCACGGGATTGCAAGGAATCAATACTTTACGTGCTGCTAAAGTAGCTCGCGAACGTGGATATAACGAACTTCAGATCTCACGCGACGAGATTGCGATGCAGACGATGAAAGCTTACGTCGATGTTTTATATTATATAGGTACGACGGAAATCGCGACGCAGCAACTTGAAGACAGTCGTCTTATGTTAAAAGAAGTTAAGAAACTTTATGAGGTCGGACGTAAGAGTGCTGCCGACGTGGCGGAAGTGGAGTCGCAGGAAGCCAATTACGATTATCTTCTTACGGAACAACAGAATAATCTCGCTCTTGCCAAGATTCGTCTGCGCGAATTGATGAACTTCCCTCAAGACCAAGAACTTGAAATCGTTGAAGAAATTGATGTTGAATTTGTCAGTATGCTCACTCCGATGGAGGAAGTCGTGAATCATGCCTTGAATAATAATGTCAAGGTCGTTTCGGCTGAGTTAAACACTTCATATTCAAAACTTAATTATCAAAGAACCAAAGGCTATTATTTCCCTTCCTTATATCTTTACGGCGGATATAACACGAGTTATTTCGTCAATATGGAAAATCAGGCGGCATACGATTCTTTCTTAAATCAGTTTAAGAATAACATGGGTTCTTATATTCAGGTGGGACTTTCCATTCCGATTTTCTCGGGTTTGGAGAGAAGGACGTCGTCGCGAGTGGCTCGTAACGCATGGCGTAATGCCGAGCTTGATCAGATTGCGGTTCGTAACGCCGTGGAGAGCGAGGTGACGCAGTCGTACCAGCAGATGCAAGGCTACGCGAAACAGTATGTCCTCGGACAGAAGAAGTTAGAAGCAGCGCAACTTGCATACGATGGCATTGCCGCTAAATTCGAGAAAGGACTTGTGACGGCGATAGAGCTGCAGACAGCCTCTACTACATTGCTGCAAGCCAAGTCTGACTGCCTGCGCTCACGACTTCAATACGTCATAGAATACAGAATGGTGGAATATTATAATGGAAAAGATTTTTTGGAAACTGAAAATCTGAGAAATTGAAAATCTGAGAATTAATCTCTCGCAAAGGCGCAAAGTACGCAAAGAAACAATATAACAAACTTCGCAATTCTCTGCGTCTCGGCGAGAAAAAATGAAAATGAAATTAACTGGTTTTTAAATCTCTCGCAAAGGCGCAAAGCACGCAAAGAAACAATAAAACAAACTCTGTGTTCCTCAGCGTCTCAGCGAGAAAAATGAAAAATGAAAATGAAATTAACTGGTTTTTAAATCTCTCGCAAAGGCGCAAAGTACGCAAAGAAACAATATAACAAACTCTGCGTTCCTCTGCGTCTCTGCGAGAAAAATGAAAATGGAAATAAAATAAATAATTGGGTTTAAGGCTTAAGATTTAAGATTTAAGGTTGAATTAGAAAGTGGACAAAGTCTGTTGACTGTTGACTGTTGTCCGTTGACATAAAAATAAACTTTTAAACTTAAAACTCTCAACTTTAAAACTACTCTAAACTCTAAACCTTAAACTCTAAACTAAATAAAATATGATAACAAATTATTCATTACGGTATCTTTGGAAACATGGTAACAACTCTATCACGCGTGTCGTCTCTCTTTCGTTGGGCTTGATAGTGGCTCTTCTCATCTTTTCTTTCGTTGGATTGAAACTGTCGTACAACAGATTCTTTCCCGACAAAGAACGCATCTATCAGGTATGGACTATCTCCCCGCAATTCAATGGCAACGAGGCTAATTCCCAGATGGTGTTGCCTTTAGCTCCCAATATGGCTAACGACATACCGCAGATTGAGGCTGCTACTCATTATACCGACGCTCTCCTTCAGATAAATCATAAAGGTAACTCCTATGATGTGGGAATGCTTAATGTCAACGGCGATTTCTTCAAGGTGTTAGACTTCGGCATAATCAGCGGCGATGTCAGTCGTGTGCTTTCTCCCGAAGGTCGAGCCGCCAACGAGGTGCTTATCTCGAAACGATTAGCTGAACTGCTGTTTGATAATGACGATCCACTCGGCAAAGTGATAGAAACATCTTCTACTTCAAAGAAGAGATATGTAGTGGCTGGCGTGTTCAAGACTCCGCCTGTCAATAATACCATCGGTAACTTCGACATGCTTCGCTACATGAATTATGATACGGAATATTATATCTGGACTGGCTCAGACCTTTATCCTACTTTTATAAAAATACGTGAGGGAAACGACATCGCGGAAGTAGAGGCACAGATGGACGAGTTCGTGAAACGTTATCCTTCATATCACGATTATGTCAAGGACTGGCAAGTCAGTTTTTCCTTCGTACCTTTGGATAAGACAACATTCTTCAAATCTAACGTAAAACAAACTTCCTTGCTGATGGGAACCATCGGTCTCGTTGCGATGCTGATGGCGTGTCTTAACTATGTGCTGCTCACTATATCGTCTTTGTCGGAGAGAAGTAAAACCATCGCGATGCTACGTTGCAATGGTGCGAAACGTATTGATGTCTTTAAGATGCTTCTTATCGAGACTTTATGGATTATGCTTGCGGCTTTAGTGTTGTCGGTATTCATCATCTTATGTCTCAGCAAAGAAATCTCACAGCTTTTTTATGATGTTAAGGTCTTGTTCGCCTTAGAACGTATCTGGATTCCGGCTTTGGTTTGTCTCGCTGCTTTTCTTGTTGCGGCTCTCATTCCTGCTGCGATATTTTCTTCCGTTAAGTTACAATATGCTTTTCGAGGAGGCAAGGAAAATCGTACATGGTGGAAGAAGACGCTTCTGTTTGTACAGGTGGCTTGTACTACCGGCATCGTCATTTTTCTCGGAATCACGGCGCGTCAGTCGAATTATGTCCTTACAGCAGATCATGGTTATCAATATGATAAGATTATGACAGTAGCCATTCCTGGAACTACATCGACACAGCTGACTATCCGCGAGGAACTTCTGAAGCAGACTTGCGTGGAGGATGTCGCCATCTCATTAGGATTCCCGATGTGGGGATATTCTGGCAATCCTATCTACGACGCTCAGTGGAACTTGCTTTTCTCATGCCGATGGGAGATTGCTGATGAACATTATATCCCGACGATGCAGATGAAGATAGTGGAAGGACGTAACTATCAGGCAAACGATGCTACGAATAAGGTAGTTGTCAATGAGGCTTTCGTGAAGCAATATGGTTGGAACGACAGTCCTTTGGGAAAGACATTCCTTAAAGGCGATGGCGGTACGTATGAGATCGTCGGTGTGGTGGCTGACTATCAGATGGGTGACGGTTGGGTGCAGCCAATAGTGATACATCCCTTCAACGCATATCTCAGCGAAGATGCGGTAAACACTTTCTGGTTTAATATACGCATGACAGACTTCTCGCAGGAAAATATGAAGACGATAAAAGAAGTCATCGACGCATATTATACTTCCGACTGGCAATATAGCTTTTTCACATTTACCGAAAGGATGAAGGATAACTACTATTATCTCAGGCATTTGCGTAACACGGTGTTGATAGCTGCATTGGTGACTTTGATAATATCGCTCATCGGTTTGATAGGATATATCGGCAACGAGATGCAGTCGCGACGCAAGGAAGTCGCCATTCGTAAGGTATGCGGTGCGACACCTATGGAAGTGCTTAAGATATTAAGTTTGAGACTTTCGTATGTGGTTTTGCCAGCTGTGATAGTAGGAGTGATGGCAGCAGTTGTCGGAGGACGTTATTATTTAGATATCTTGAAAACCAATTCCGACCTTACGGCACATCTGTCGTGGTGGCTCTTTGTATCTGGCGCACTCTTGGTTATGATGATAGTCTATGGTATCAATATCATTTCATCATATAAAACCGCGAATGAGAACCCGGTGGAAGTGATAAAATAATTCATAATGTATAATTCATAATGCATAATCGTTTGGATTATGAATTGTAAAATGAAGAATGAAAAAAGAAAATTGAAAATAGATAATTAAAATAAATAAATTGGTTTAAGGTTTAAAGCTTAAGGTTTAAGGTTGGCAGGAATGAAGGTGAGGACAAAGTCTGTTGACTGTTGACTGTTGTCCGTTGACATAAAAATAAACTTTTAAACTTAAAACTCTCAACTTTAAAACTACTTTAAACTTTAAACCTTAAACTTTAAACTAAAGAAAATATGTATATCAAAAACTTCATCACATTATTAAAACGTTACACGACATCTTCGTTGTTGAACATCATCGGTATGTCGGTGGCTTTCGCAGCCATTTATCTTATTTCCGTTCAGGTGAGATATGACCTTTCGTTTAACAGAGTGATACCTAACTCGGAAAACATTTATAGATTAGAATTGCCGGATTGGTACGAAGAAGGCAGATGGACTGAATATTGGAACAGACAGACACCTGATGAGTTATGTTATTCAATTCCTGAGATAGAAGCGGCTGGAACCATAATAACTTATCCTGTTCCCGAAGAATATTTGCCATACGATTATTCCATCAAACGCAATCAGACCATAGATAATATCAGGATAAAGTTATCGCAGGCTGAGCGTGAAGGTCTTGAGGTGTTTCCTTTTGAATTTGTTGAAGGCGGTTTGGAAGACTTCGTATCTGAAGGTGACTTTATCATCTCTGAAGAAGTGGCAAAGAAATTCGATCTTAAGGTCGGTGATGTCTTGAATTTAGGTCGTGGTCTCGCTACAGATCAGACTCATAGAATTGTAGGCATATTTAGGAACTTCCCTAAACCGAGTAATATTGCGGTATGCGAAGGTTGGTCTTGTATGGAGTCTCAAGATGAAACACCAAATAGTAACTGGGGCTATTCTTTCTATATAAGATTAAAAGATGGCATGTCTCCAGATGAAGTAACGGAGAAAATGATAAGCCAATATAATGAATCATTAAGAAAAGAAGGTTATTCTGAAGAGGAGGTACAATGGAATATGAAACGTGTCACACCTCGTCTTAATCCTTTGTCGGAGCTTTATTTTGCTGAAGATATTAGTTCATCGGGGTTTAAGGGAAGTCGCTCAACGACTCGTACTTTGATAGCGATAGCGGTACTTATCCTCGTAATCTCGTTCATCAACTTCGTCAATTTCTTCTTCGCCTTAATACCGACTCGCATCAAAGCAATCAATACTTATAAAGTCTTCGGTGCACCGACTTCTAAATTACGTATCAATATTGTTTTTGAAACATTGGGATTGACATTGTTATCAATCTTAGGCGCGATGCTAATCGTATTCACTTTCGCCAATACGCCTTTGTCGGAATATATCTCTGCATCCGTTTCATTAAGAGAAAATTGGGATTTGGCACTTGCGATGATTCTTTTCTTGATGGCATTTGCTTTTTTGATAAGTCTATATCCGGCTTTTTATATCACGAAATTCAATCCGGCATTGGTGATGAAAGGCTCGTTCCATGCGACTAAATCAGGAAAAGTATTGCGCTATTCTTTGGTAGGAATCCAATATATAATCTCCATCTCATTGATAATTTGTTCTTTATTTATTCAAAGACAACATAAATACATGCTTAAATACGAGATGGGATTTGATAAGGAAATGTTATATACCATTGAAGTGCCACATTCTGCTCTTGGAACAACAATTGAAATGGACTATACAAGACGTGATGCTCTGACCGACAGACTCAAACAAAATCCTAATATCATTGATGTGACATATGGAGACGGGACATTCGTCAACTTCGTACACATGGGCTGGGGTAGAGACTATAAAGGTCAGACTATTAATTTCATGTCATATCCAGTCTCATGGAATTTCCTTCAGATGATGGGAATCAAGATAGAAGAAGGTCGTGACTTCATTCAGTCTGATGAGCAGTTGCTTACAGGAGCTTATATCTTTAACAGAGAAGCCGCTGACAGATTCGGCATTGACTTGGAAGCGCAAATTAAAGCACACACCAACGAGCTTACTCCTGTCGTAGGAATCTGCGAGAACTTTAATTTCCAACCGCTTCAATATGGTATAGAACCTTTTGCGTTTATTGTCTTCGGACAATATGGTTGGCGTCATCCTAATCATGCGTACATACGTGTGGCAGCAGATACTGACTATAAAGAACTTAGTAAATATATAAAAGGCGTTATCTCTGAGTTCGCTCCCAATGTATCTGTAGAACAAAATGAATTGATAATCTTCGACGATGAACTTGCGATACAATATCAGATTGAAGATAAACTCGCTACTCTTGTGACGATGTTTTCATTTCTTTCCATAATGATTTCCATTATCGGAGTCTTCGGTTTGGTGTTGTTCGAGACGCAGTACAAACGTCGCGAGATAGGAATACGCCGCATACATGGAGCGTCGGCGATGGGAATATTGAAGATGTTCAACAAGAAATATCTTTACATCGTAGCGATATGTTCCGCGGTAGCGATACCGATAAGTTATTACATCATCGACAGATGGATGCAGCAGTTTGTCTATCGCACCGAGATGTCGGTCTGGGTTTATGTAGTTGCTGTTCTGACAATAACGATAATAACCGTCGCCACCGTCTCGCTACGCTCGTGGAAAGCAGCGAATGAGAATCCGAGCATTTCAATTAACAATTAACAGTTTACAATTAACAATTATGGTAAAATATCCCGTAGAGTCACACGGACGTGTGACTTAAACATAAACGAAAATTCATAATCATTATGTATTTATACAATACACAAAAAAATCCGTCAAATCTTTCTGGCGGATTTTTTGTTTTTGTAATGAAAATATTTCGTTTGAAATTTGCATTACTAATGAAAATTTTTGTTATATTTGCCAAAAGCATATTTGTATGGAAAAGGATATTATATGTAATATAATCAGGGAGTCTCAGGATGTTATTCCAGCTATTGAATTATATGAGAGACCATTAAAATATGAACCCAACGGGAATTATGTCTTTGTAGGTGTGAGACAGTCTGGAAAATCGTACATGATATACCAGCGCATTCAGCAGTTGCTGCGTGAAGGTCATAGTATCAAACAGATGGTGTATGTTAACTTTGATGATGAAAGGTTGCAGATGATGAAGTCTGATGATTTAGATTTGATTTTGCAGGCTTATTATTCCATGTATGAAAATAAACCATTCTTGTTTTTTGATGAAATACAGAATGTGGAAGGGTGGGAGTTTTTTGCAAGAAGATTAGTGAATCAGAAATATCAGGTCTTTATAACGGGTAGCAATGCGAAAATGTTGGGACGTGACATCGCGACAACATTGGGCGGAAGATATTGGACTTGTAATGTATATCCTTTCACCTTTAAAGAATATATTGGGAATTTAGGCGTGCTTCTTGACGATCAGTGGCAATACAGTACAAATTTAAAAGCGAAGGTACAGAGGTGTTTTAATGATTATTTTAACTTTGGAGGTTTCCCCGAAATATCTTCGATTGTTGCAAAACGTCTCTGGTTAAATGATATTTATAATAAAATTTTCTTCTCAGATCTTGTCGTAAGAAACAAAATACGTAATGAAAATGCCTTGCGTCTGACAATTCGTAAATTAGCTGAAAGTGTAAAACAACCTACTGCATATAACAGGATAAGTAATTTGGTGAAAAGCACAGGCGTAGTTTGTCACCCAAATACGGTCATGGATTTTGTTAGTTTTTTGAAAGACGCGTGTATGGTGTTTTCAATAACTAATTATGTCTCTAAATTTTCTGAAAGGGAGACTATAAAAAAACATTATTTTGTGGATAATGGTTTGCTGCACATATTTTTAAATGATGATAACACATCTCTTTTGGAAAACTTATGCGCAATACATCTTTATCAACAATATGGTAATGAACAATTGTTCTTCTATAACAAAAACGTGGAGGTGGATTTTTATATTCCAGAGCGGCATATAGCTGTGCAATCGTGTTATTCGATGCGAGATGTGAATACTTTTGAAAGAGAAGTCAACGCTTTGGTGAAACTTAATTTATTTGAAAATCTTGAAAAGGCATACATCGTCACTTATGATGAGGAAAAGACAATTGTGAGAGATAATCTTGAAATTGAACTTATTCCTATATGGAAATGGTTGTTGTTATAGAAGTTGCTTATAAATAAAAATCCGTCAAGTTTTCTGGCGGATTTTATTTTTATATCTGTATTCTATATTATCTTTTACGACGAAGAGATTGAAAACTCTGCAAATCCATCTGTGTTTCAACTGTCCAATTTTTTGACACTCACTGTCCAATTTTTTTGACACTTTATTTTTAGTTGAATTTTAAATCGTTGATATTTAATGATATAAAATCTTGACACAATTTTGCAATTAACAATTAACAGTTTACAATTAACAATTGGTAGAGACGCGTCAATTACACCAAAGAGAATGAAAGAGGTGTAATTGACGCGTATATTTGATTTGCAGTTAATGATTTGTGAAAATAAGTGAAATCTGTTTTATTTACATTTAGACATTTTAATAATGTAGTATATCAAGGTGATGAAAACTCCTAACGTTAAGAAAGTTACTGGAATTATACTTACTTTTATTCCGAATGCGTTACAAGCAAAATGATATGTGATGTATGCAATAGTTAGTGTTAGTATTATTTTTATGTATCTTAAACATTTTATTCCTAAAGCGTATAGTTGGAGATAATTCTCCTCGTTGACTTCAACAGGGTAGTTAAAGGCATGTGGATATTTCTGCAAGATACTTATTCCGATATAGACAATCAAGCCGAAAAAAGGCAATAGAGTAAAACTATCTTTATTTCCGTATCCGTCAATCTCACCGAGTATATTCAAATGAGTAGGAATGATTTCAGGAAGTTTGTCATATATAACATACGGAAATATTACCATACATATTACGGTTAACAATCCTAAAAGCTCAACGATTTTCTCTCCAATAGTCGGAACGATTTTGACGACAGTTCTTTTCATAGTTAGAGATTTTAATGTGAAAACAAAGTTATAAAATTCCTCTATATCTATGTATAAAAATACAACTATTTTTCAATTATGATGAGATTTAATATGCGACTGTCGGTTGTCGGTACAGTAAGTTTAAATTGTTTTGTTGCAAAAAAATAAAATTGCTGAAAAAATGTTGCAGATTCTTGAAAAAATGCTGTTTATTTTTAGCAGTTGTTTTTATAGACTGTCCAATTTTTTGACACTCACTGTCTAATTTTTTGACACTTTATTTTTAGTTAAATTTTTAAATCGTTGATATTTAATGATATGTAAATTTGGCACGATTTTGCAATTAACAGTTTACAATGTACAATTAACAATTATTTTAATTATGAATTATGAATTATGAATTAAATTAATTTAACTTAAAACATACTACTATGAAACGAATCTTTACATTATTACTAAGCATTTTAGCAATGACATCATTCGCGCAGAATGAGATGAAAGAACTGAAAGCTCGTCTCGTTGACGAGGAAAAAAATCCTGTTCAATTCGCTAACGTCTCTCTGAAGATGGCTGACAACGACAGTATCATTGCCGGTACTTCTTCCGATGAAAACGGTAACTTTATCCTTAATGTTGAAGACGGAAAATACATTCTTATGACTTCTGCCATAGGTTATGAACGTCTTTCGATATATTGCCGTCCTGCCGACCTCGGAGAATTGAAGATGCCTCGTACCTCTGAGATGTTGGATGCGGTTACAATAGAAGGATCTCGCATAGAAGAAACACCACAGAATTTTGTCATTCTTCCTGATCCGACGGAAGTTGAGAGTTCTGGAAGAGGATTGAACTTCCTTAATATGCAGCAGCTTCCGGGATTGGATGTCAACGTGGCGAAAGAGACAATCACAATTGACGGCGGTACTCCTGTCTATCAAATCAACGGCAAAGAGGTCTCTTATCAGAGATTCATCAATGTCAGTTCAGATAAGATCAAACGCATAGAATACAGCAATAATCCTGGAGTGCGTTATATGGATCGTGGAGCATCGGGTGTTATCAATATCGTTTTGAAAGAGGTTGAAGACGGCGGTTCAATCGTCGCTAATGGCAAGACGGCTTTCACTACAGGTTTCGCCGACGGTTATGTGATGGGAACATACAACAGAGGCAAATCGGAAATCATGCTGCAATATAATATAAGTCACCGTAACTACGACGATGTTCCTTACGAAATGACAGATAAATACATCAATGAGAACAGAATGGTGGAACGTAAGCAGAGCATGAATTTCCCTTTCTATTATACGACCCATAACATTATGGCGGATTATACATATAGAGCCAACGACAGTACTTTTATGACTATTTCTTTGCGTGACTATATAAATAACAACAATTGGAACGGAAACGGAATGATGATAGAAACCGACAACGGCATCACTGATACCATGAACATGAACGAAGTAAGAAAATGGAAAGGCAATATGCCGTCACTTGATTTGTATTTCAGTCGCCAGATGAAAAACTATCAGAAGATAGAGTTGAATGTCGTAGGTCAATATTCGACTTCGTCATACGAAAATAACCTGACATATAAGACCGACACTCTTGTTGAAGAATATCCTACATATACGGAAAATCACGGATATGCTGTCAGCGGTGAAGCGATGTACACAAAGTCGTTTGACTATTCGGAATTATATCTCGGACTTCAATATCAGCATAATTTCGCTTATAACGATTATGTTGTTTATGATGAAACAACATCAATGAACAAGGATAATGTCTATGCGTATGCACAATATGTCACAATGTTAGGAAAAAAAGCAAGTCTTGTACTTGGAACAGGTGCGAAGGTATTTGTTGTGAATGATGGTTTGAATACCTTAAGTTATGTCAGGAATTTAAGTACGCTCAGGTTAAATTACAAGATTAACAACAAGATTGCATTATCAGCATCGGCGAATTTAACTCCAAGTCTGCCATCGTTAGGTTCACTTTCAACCGTCATGCAACGTACAGACAATGTTGAAGCAAATGTCGGTAATGCGGATTTGAAACCATATAATACCTTATCTGGAAGACTGCGGTTCAACTACAACACACAAAAGATTTTATACGCCAGAGCCACGGTCGGATACACGCATTCTTTCAATCCTATAGTATATACATATCACTATAATCCAGAATTGGACTTGTTCATCAATTCGCCTCATAACAGCGATTATTACAGAAGCTTATATCTCAATGCTGAGATTGGAACGAGAAAACTGTTCAAGTTCCTTTACATATCTCTCAATGGAAATTTGAGAAGAGACGAATCTAAAGGCGTTGATTTTCATCATGAGAACGTCAATTTCTATAGCAATGTTGAAGTGCAGGCAGTTTGGAAGAATTTTAATATTGGCTGTGACTTCGACATTACTCCGCACATCTCATTATATGGAGAGACATTGACTTATGGCGAGATGTCGCAGGATATTTACGCGCAATACAACTACAAGGATTTGTATGTTACTCTTACATGGTGGTGTCCGTTCAATAAAGATGGTTTTAAATATCAAACAGAAGGGCTTTCGGAAATACATCCTTATAGACACGCCAATTGGACCGCCAACAACGGTAATATGCTCTCGCTTGGTCTGTCATGGAAAATAAATTACGGAAAATCATTCAAGAAGGTTCAGAAGTCACTCAGCAACGGAGGTTATGACGACGGAATGGTTAAACCGGGAGAGTGAATAAAAATTAACAATTAACAGTTTACAATTAACAGTTTACAATTTACAATTGGTAGAGACGCGTCAATTACACCAAAGAGAATGAAAGAGGTGTAATTGGCGCGTCTATTTGATTTGCAGGATTATAGTAAGTCCCCTTAATACAATAATCCGAACATCCATAACGGGATTCTGTTGCCGCTGCCTATTTCTAAATCGGCAATGGCTAAATAACTGTTTGGAATGTTAGAAATCTGGTCGAAAGCCTTGCTGTTTCCTCCGACTTCAAAAAGAAACTTGTCATCTACTAAAAAATCGCCTTTCTTTGGAATGACTACATCAGATATGTTATTCAGTTGATTGGCAAAAAAAGTCTCTCTTTTGTTTCCTTCTGAGATATTGTTCGGACTTAATGAATACATCAGATTGGAATTGTTGAGATATATCTTCTTTGGATTTGTAAGATGTTTGTAATCTTTGATTTTGTCACCAAGTAGCAAAAGCAGATGCGCTCTGTCTAACACATATAGCATCTTCAGACATTGATCGCGTGTTGTCTCCAATTGGGTCGTCAGTTTCGCTATGTTGGGTTCTAATGGAACATTCTGAGCTATTACCATTAAAAGTTTCTTGGTCTTTTGTATGGTGCTAAATGTAACATCTTCAACAGAGGGTAGATCGCTTTCTATAATCAGGTTTGTTACTTCACTGAGTCGATAATAGTAATCATCTGCAGCTTCTTTATAATATGGATAATATCCCTTTTGCAGATAATTATCAAAATGTTTAAGAATTACTGTATGGGAACAAATATCCATAGCTATTCTGATGTGATTATAAAGCAGGTCTTCCAAATTGATAGGGGTGATTTGCATTACACCTTCATATTCAAGATATTCTCGGAATGACATCCCGTTTAAAGTATATATGGTCTGACGCCTTGATAAATCTGTTTTGGAATTATCGATCGCAAGCATTGCTGAACCCGTATATACGATATTGAGATTTGGATAATTGTCATAAAAATTCTTGATGGCTTTAGCCCAGTTAGGATATTTATGGACTTCATCTAAAAAAATGTAGTGTGTTCCGCGAGAATATAAGTATTCAACTAAATCCTCTAACTTATGATTGTTAAACCATAGATTATCTAATGAGACGTACAGCGCATCATCAATATTATTGAAATTTTCTTTGATATATTGCAGTATCAACGTCGTCTTACCGACACCTCTTGCTCCTTTGATTCCTAATAACCTTACTTTCCAATTTATTTTAGAATATAAATATCTTTTGAAAGTAAGATTTGTAGTCATAATTTTTCTATGATAAATGTCTATCAACGGTTTAATGTCAGAATATTCCATGGTCATCTAGTTTTATTTTTTGCAAAGATAGTAATTATTTTAAGAAAAACGCTTTTGGAAAAGTGTTTTTTTATATAAAATTAACTTTTGAGAAATTGTTTTATTTTGGAAAATGTTAAGACTGTCCAATTTTTTGACACTCACTGTCCAATTTTTTGACACTTTATTTTTAGTTAAATTTTTAAATCGTTGATATTTAATGATATAAAATTTTGGCACAATAAGTGAAAGTGTAGAGTGTAGTGTTGAGGGTTTAGAGTAGTTGAAGGTATGATAGTTTATAGATTGAAGTTTATCAGAGCTGCAAATTCAAAAAGTCTGTTGACTGTTGTCCGTTGTCTGTTGACTCAATAAATAAACTTAAAACTAAAAAACTCTCAACTTTAAAACTACTCTAAACTCTAAACCTTAAACTCTAAACTAAAAGAAAAATGGATATCAAATTAGAAAAGAAAAAAGGATTGAAAGCGGTGTTTCAGAAGAAGAATCTTCCTTACGCTTTCGCGGGATTGTTGGTAGTTTTTATCGTGTGGCTTGTCTTCAGGGATAAGTCGAGCACGTTGAGAGTGAACTCTGAGACAGTTGTGACGGCTCTTGTGGAGCGAGGTGAGTTTAATGATTATGTGCGTCTTACGGGAACGGTGCAGCCTATCACTACGGTGCAGCTCTCGCCATTGGAGTCGGGCGTGGTGGAACGTATCGTTCATGAAGAAGGCACAAAGGTGAAACGCGGCGACGTGATTCTTGAGATGTCGAACAACTCGCTCTCGATGCAGATCTTGCAGTCGGAGGCTGACCTCGCAGAGAAACAGAATATCTTACGTAACACTCTCATCTCTATGGAACAGGAACGTCTTTCCTTACGTCAGGAGAAACTGCAGCTTGACTTAGAGGTGAGCCGTCTGCAACGTACTTATCTCCAGAACAAAGACCTTTACGAAAGCGACCTCATCGCTAAAGAAGATTATCTTCAGTCGAAAGAGAACTACGAACTTGCGATAAGTAAGCGCGAGCTTATCTTAGAACGTCAGAAACAGGATTCTTTATATCGCAGCTCACAGGTCGAGCAGATGGAGGAGAGCCTTAAGTCGATGGAACTTAATATGAAACTTATTCGTGAGCGTGTCGATAACCTCAAGGTGAAAGCTCCTATCGACGGCGAAGTCGGAATGTTGGATGTGGTGCTCGGACAGTCGCTGGCGCAAGGGATGAACATCGGTCAGATCAACGACTTATCTGCTTATAAGGTGCAGGCTCAGGTCGATGAACATTATATCGATAGGGTGACGACAGGACTGACAGCTTCTTTTGAACGTCAGGATAATATGTTCGAGATGATGCTGAGGAAGGTATATCCTGAAGTGCGCAACGGACAGTTCAAAGCCGACTTCCGTTTCACCGACAACGTGCCGGAAAACATACGCAGCGGTCAGACTTATTATTTAAATTTGCAGTTGGGACAGCCTACTGATGCAGCGATAATACCACGAGGATCGTTCTTCCAGAAGACGGGAGGCAGATGGATTTACGTCGTTGACGAAAGCGGGGAGAAAGCTTACAGACGCGAGATTCGCATCGGACGACAGAACCCTCAATATTACGAAGTGTTGGAAGGCTTGAATCCAGGCGAGAAAGTCATTACATCATCGTACGATAATTTCGGAGAAAACGAAGTGCTGATACTTAAATAATTAACAATTAACAATTGACAATTTACAATTGTAGAGACGCGTCAATGCTTCCTGCAAAAATAAATGAACATTGACACGTCTCAGGAATTAAGAATGAATTGAAAATTGAAAATAGATAATTAAAATAAATAATTGGGTTTAAGGTTTAATGCTTAAGGTTTAAGGTTGGCAGGAATGAAGGTGAGGACAAAGTCTGTTGTCTGTTGACTGTTGTCCGTTGACATAAAATAAACTTAAAACTCTCAACTTTAAAACTACTTTAAACTTTAAACCTTAAACTTTAAACTAAAGAAAATATGTATATCAAAAACTTCATCACGTTATTACGTCGCTATACGACATCGTCATTGTTGAATGTCGTGGGAATGTCGGTGGCTTTCGCTGCCATCTATCTTATTATGGTTCAGGTAAAATATGATTTCTCATACGACAAGGTGATACCTGATTCGGAAAGGATTTACAGAATAGAATGGCCTAGTCATTATAAAGAAGGAACGTGGAATCATTACCTGAGTAGGAAGGAACCTGATGAATGGTGTGCCGGCATCCCTGAAATTGAAGCTGGAGGTACAATGAATACATTTCTCTATCCGGAAGATTTTATCTGCTATGATCATTCCATAAAAAGAAATAATACCATAGATAATCTGAGGATTAAATTGACTATGGCTGAACGTGAAGGTCTTGAAGTATTTCCTTTTGAATTCGTGGAAGGTGGCTTGGAAAATTTTGTTAATCCTAACGATATGATTATCTCTGAAGAAGTGGCGGATAAATTCGATTTGAAAGTAGGAGACGCTTTGTATATTGGCAAAGGAGCGGTCCCAGATCATGACACTCGTAACATAGTAGGTGTCTTTAAAAAATTCCCGGAACCAAGTAACATAGCCTCATGTGAAGGATGGATCGGTATGGAACCGCAGGAATATACTCATAACAACAATAAGAATAATCCTTATTATATAAGATTGAAAGAAGGTGCGTCGCATCTTGAAGTACAGGAAAAGATAGGAAATTACTTGTTGGAATCTTATAAAAAAGAAGGATTGTCGGAAGAAGAGGCACAATCGAGATACAAAGAAAACATGCCACGACTTAATCCTTTGACGGATATTTATTTCGATAAGATCTCAGAGTCTGAAGGCTTAAAAGGAAATCGATCAACGACATTAAGCTTGATAGCTATAGCTGTCCTCATCCTCGTAATCTCTTTTATCAACTTCATCAATTTCTTCTTCGCCTTGATACCTGTTCGCATCAAAGCAATCAACACATATAAAGTATTCGGTGCGCCTACATCTAAGCTGCGTCTTAACATAATGTTTGAAACATTGGGACTTACATTATTATCCATCTTAGGTGCGATGGTAATTGTCTTCACTTTCGCAAATACTCCTTTGTCGGAATATATCTCAACATCGGTTGCTTTGAGAAATAATTGGGAATTAGCATTGACGATGATTGTTTTCTTGATGATATTTGCTGCGATAGTGAGTCTGTATCCTGCTTTTTATATCACAAAGTTCAATCCTGCTTTGGTGATGAAAGGCTCGTTCCAAGCCACGAAATCTGGAAAGATCATGCGATATTCGTTAGTAGGAATACAGTATGTTATTTCTATCTCGTTGATAATTTGTTCGTTGTTTATTTCTAAACAACATAAATACATGCTTCAGCATGAGATGGGATTTAATGAAGAACAACTTTACACAATAAAAGTGCCTTATATGGTTGTAGGCGGTGGAGGAGATATGGACTATACTCGGCGCGATGCTTTTACTGATGAGTTGAAAAAGAATCCTAATATCTTGGAAGTCGCTTATGGTGATTTTTCTTTTGTCGGCTTGACACACATGGGTTGGACTCGTAACTACAAGGATCAATGGATTAATTTTAGTGCTTATCCTGTCTCCTGGAATTTCTTGCAGATGATGGGAATCAAGATAGAAGAAGGACGCGATTTCATGCCATCTGACGAACAATCAGAAAACGGAGTACTGATCTTCAACAGAGAAGCTGCTGATAGATTCGGAATTGAGGTAGGAACTGAGATACAAGCTCATTTGTCAGACGGAGACGGCCTGACTCCAATTGTTGGAATCAGTGAGAATTTTAATTCGCAACCATTGCAGTATGGTATAGAACCTTTTGCATTCTTGGTCTTCGGAGAATACGGATGGCGACAACCTAATCAGGTTTACTTAAGAGTAGCTGCCGGAGCCGACTTCAAAGAACTGAGAAAATATGTGAAAGATCTCCTTGATGTGTTTTCACCATACGTCGAAGTGGAAGAATTGAAATTCTTCGACGATGAGTTAGCTAAACTATATGAGTTGGAAAATAAACTCTCAACACTCGTGACGTTGTTTTCATTTCTTTCCATAATGATTTCTATCATAGGAGTCTTCGGTTTGGTGTTGTTCGAGACGCAGTACAAACGTCGTGAGATAGGAATACGCCGCATACATGGAGCGTCGACGATGGGAATATTAAAGATGTTTAACAAGAAATATCTTTACATCGTAGCGATATGTTCTGCTGTCGCGATACCGATAAGTTATTATATCATCGACAGATGGATGCAGCAGTTTGTCTATCGCACCGAGATGTCGGTCTGGGTTTATGTAGTTGCGGTTCTGATAATAACGATAATAACCGTCGCCACCGTCT